>CAZVVH010000067.1:0-10082 GCA_964630475.1 uncultured Oscillospiraceae bacterium
TTTATTCAGTTATCCTTCTTGCCAAACAGACGGGAGAAGAAGCCGCCCTTCTCCTGGGGGGCAGCGGGGGCTTCCGCCGGCTCAGGCTCCGCAGCCGGCGCAGTCGGCTCCGCCGCGCTGTCCGCCGGAATTTCGGCAGGCTCCTCCGCTGCGGGTTCGGCGGGGGTAGCGGGGATGGGGACCTGGGGAATATCCGGCTCAGCGGGCTTTGCCCGGTAAATGACCCGCTTTTCGGTGCGGATTTTCAGGGCCTCCTCCAGCACCTTGGGTACCAGGGACATGCCGACGCCAGTGGCATCCACCAGAACGCCGCTGTTCTCGCCCACCTGTGTGGCCAGCTCATCCAGGCTCAGGCCAATGATGATATCAGGGTAGCTGTGCTTCTCGACAAACTGGACCGCCTCCTGGCGGCTGGTGAAGGCTAGCAGCCAGCTCTGGTTGGTCTGGTTGTTTTTGAGCATGCGGATGGGATATTTGCCGTCCTGGGTGCTGAGAATCCGGTGCCTGCCGGTGAAGTTGGGCTTTGCGATGGGGGAGTCCACGCAGTTTGCTTTGCGCATCAGCTCCTGAATCTTTTGAATACCCTGGGCGGAATATACATGGTCTGCCTTGAACTGCTCCCGCAGCTTGTCCGGAGCGGCACAGGGGACAAACAGGGTGGTGTTGCCCAGGTCCTGCAGGGCCATCCGGTTCCAGGTCATAAACCAGTTGTTCAGGCCGGTTTTCCACTCCTCGGTCATTTCATCCTTGTGCAGGGCCAGCAGTCTCAGGGTCTGAAGGGTGCGCAGCATGGAGTTGCGTACACCGGCGTTATGATGCTCAATAAAGCCCGGGTTGGAGTCGGGGATGATATTGCGGCGCCAGACGGTGACGGATTCCAGGCCGTCGTCAATGCGGAAGCGCAGCACACCCAGGCTTTCGCAAAGCCGCAGGAAGGGCTTGATCTCCTGCTGCTCCAGCCTCTTGATGGTGGCGTAATACTGGTGGGTATCGGCGTAATACTTTGCGCTCAGGTCCGCCAGCTCCTTGGTGGAAAAAAGGCGCACGTCTCCTCGCACCGTCTCCAGCAGGGGGAAGCGAGGGTTGAAGGAGGCGTCAAAGGCTGCGTACAGCTCCTCCGACTTAAAAATCAGCCAGCCCAGCTTCTTCTCCAAATCCTCCTCCTCCGCAGACTGCTCGGGAGTGGCCTTCTTGGGGTCGAAGCCCTTCTGGCAGACAGCCAGCGCGTGGCGGGCCAAATTGAAGGGGGTGGCGGGAACCTGTAGGGTGCGGGGGAGCTTTACCGTCTTTTTCCACTCCACAAAGGCGTCGTCCCCCTCCAGACTGTCCGACTTCATGGCGGCTTCGCATTTGGCTTTCAGCTCCTCCTGGGTCATCTGCTTTCGGCTGATGGCGGAGTAAAACCGGCTCCTGGGCATCTGGGTCTGGAGCTTTGTGGCCAGCGCGTCCAGCTTGGCCCGATCGGTTTCCAGCCAGCCGTACTCCTCAGGGGTCATCATAAAATAGAATACGGTGGCGGATTCGCCGCCGCTCCAGCTGTTGGGATCGTCCATGTCCATGGTGCCAAGAACGTAGATGTCCGGCTGATGGAAGTGGCCGATGATATAGGTAAAGTAACCGGAGGTTACCGTTTCGATCTTTTCAAAGTTGGGTTGGTTGCTCATGTTGGTTCGTCCACCTGTTCATAAGAAATAGAGGAAAGCCCTCCTCTATATCATAACGGCTGCGGCCCAAGATTTCCACCCTTTTTCCGAAAATAAGAGAAAAATTAGCCGGGAAGGGAAGGAGAAAAATGAAAAAATCTCGAATGTTCGGTTGAAAATCGCCTCCGCTTCCCCTATAATATACAAGGTTAAGCACCATTCCGAAGAATGAAAGAGTTTAAAGGAGGAGAACAAACATGAATGAAAAGCATGAGGGCGCCATTCGTGACGCCAGAACCCTTGGCATCCCCAAGATGCTGCTCCTGGGCGTTCAGCATTTGTTCGCCATGTTTGGAGCAACCATTCTGGTTCCCATTCTGGTTATGGGGTATTTTGAGACTGCCTGCGGGGAACCCCTGACCCGGGGTGTCACGGTTTCCACCACGCTATTCTGCGCAGGTTTTGGCACCCTGCTGTTCCATGTCCTGACAAAGTTGAAGGTCCCTGCGTTCCTTGGCTCATCCTTTGCGTTCCTTGGCGGCTTCTACACGGTGGCCAACCTGAACAACGGCATGTATGCCACCATGTCCGCAAATGATAAGGTCGCCTACGCCTGCGGCGGTATTGTGGTGGCCGGTCTGTTCTACCTGGTTCTGGCGCTCATCATCAAGCTGGTGGGTGTGAAGCGGGTAATGAGGTTCCTGCCCCCTGTTGTCACCGGGCCTATCATTATTTGTATCGGCCTGTCTCTGGCTGCCTCCGCCATCTCCAATGCCTCCACCAACTGGCTCATCGCCATTGTGGCTCTGGTTGTCATTATTATTTTCAATATCTGGGGCAAGGGCATGTTTAAGATCATCCCCATCCTGATGGGTGTGGTTGTCTCTTATGTCTTTGCCGTGATCCTCAATGCCTGCGGTGTCACCAATCCCGACGGCTCTGCCATCATCAGCTTTGCCGCTGTGGCCTCTGAGAGCTGGGTTGGCCTGCCCAATTTCCAGCTGTGCAAGTTTGACCTGACCGCCATCCTGGTGATGGCCCCCATCGCCATTGCCTCTATGATGGAGCATATCGGCGATATGTCCGCCATCTCCGCAACCGTAGGTGAGAACTTTATCGAAGAGCCTGGCCTGCATCGTACCCTGACGGGCGACGGCCTGGCCACCGCCCTGGCTGGCCTGCTGGGCGGCCCTGCAAACACCACCTACGGCGAGAACACCGGCGTTTTGGAGCTGTCCCGGGTGTATGACCCCCGGGTGATCCGTCTGGCGGCGCTCTTTGCTGTGATCCTGTCCTTTATCCCCAAGTTCTCTTCTATTATCTCCACCATGCCTTCTGCCATCATCGGCGGCGTTTCCTTTATGCTGTACGGCATGATCTCAGCCATCGGCGTCCGCAATGTGGTTGAGAACCAGGTGGATCTGACCAAATCCCGCAACCTGATTATCGCTGGTGTCATCTTTGTCTGCGCGTTGGGCTTCTCTGACGGCCTGACCTTTAATATCGGCGGCGCTTCCGTCACCCTGACCGCTCTGGCCATTGCGGCCATTGCCGGTATTGTCCTGAACGCCATCCTGCCCGGCAACGATTATGAGTTCGGCGTCAACCCGAAGGGCGACCAGAGCCGCGGTGTCTATGTTACCAACAAGGACGGCCAGAAAAAGGAGAGCAAGTAATCCCGATTCAAAATAAAAACCACAGAATTTAAGGAGGGTCATATTCAAATGGATTTCACCAAGGAAGAGAATATTGAGATTTTTACCCATCCGCTGATCCAACATAAGATCTCTATGTTGCGGGATAAGAATACCGGCACCAATGAGTTCCGCAAGCTGGTGGAGGAGATTGCCATGCTGGAGGGCTTCCAGGCCCTGCGGGATCTGCCGTTGAAGGATGTGGAGGTTGAGACTCCCATTGAGCGCTGCATGACTCCGATGATCGCCGGCCGCAAGCTGGCGGTGGTGCCCATCCTGCGGGCTGGCCTGGGCATGGTTTCCGGCGTGCTGGCGCTGGTGCCCTCTGCGAAGGTGGGCCATATCGGCCTGTATCGGGACGAGGAGACCCACGAGCCTCACGAGTACTACTGCAAGCTGCCCAATCCCATTGAGGAGCGCACCATTGTGGTCACTGACCCCATGCTGGCAACCGGCGGTTCCGCTGTGGATGCCATCACTATGATTAAGGAGCATGGCGGACGGAAGATCAAGTTCATGTGCATCATCGCCGCTCCCGAGGGGCTGGAACGGCTGCGCAGGGCACATCCCGATGTGCAGATCTATGTGGGCCATCTGGACCGGGAGCTGAATAAGGACGCGTACATCTGCCCCGGTTTGGGCGACGCAGGCGACCGCATTTTCGGCACCAAATAAAATTTCCCAGCAAGGGCACCGCTTCGGCGGCGCCCTTTTTCTTGCCAGAAGGCGGGATTCCGTGTAAAATGGAAGCAAAGGAGCTGAGAAACATGGGACAAGTATTGGTGTTGATTCTGGCGGGGGGCCAATCCCGCCGTATGGGGCGGGACAAGGCAGCCCTGCCCTTTCAGGGGGAGACCATGCTGACCAGCCTGGTCCGCCGCTATGGGGCGGCGTATCCCGTGGCGGTTTCCGTGCGGGAGGCCGGAAGCTATGACACCGCCGGAGCGCCGGAGATTGTGGATCAGTACCCCGGCCAGGGGCCTCTGGCCGGCTTGCAGGCGGCCTTCCGCCAGACCGCAGCGGAGTGGATCTTCCTGACCGGCACTGACCTGCCCTTTGGCAGCGTGGAGCTGGCCCGGGAGCTGCTGAAAAGGGCGGAGGGAGGCCCGTCGGGAGACGCCTGGGTGGTGCGCCGGGGGAACGGAAAGACGGAGCCGCTGTGCGGGGTCTATGGACGGAGCTGTCTTATTCCGGTGGAGGAATGCCTGCGGGAAGGACGGCGGTCTTTCAAGGGCCTGTTTCAGAAAATACAGGTGGAGTACGTGGAGGAGAGAGACCTGGCTGGTTTTGATCTGGAGCATCTTTTGGATAACCTGAACACCCCGGAGGACTATCGCCGGGCGGTGCTGAAGGAATAGTGTCATGTGTCGAGTGCGCGGAACCAAACAGGTTTCGCGTGCTTTTTTCAGCACCTTTCGCGGGAAGCGGAATAGAATGAATTGATTCATACCAAACCCTGTTAAAAAGCACAAATGCTTTTTATAGCCCCCGCAGGGGGCGTCAGGGATTGTATGAGACGTGTTTTGCGCTTTAGCGCAAAACGGGCAGCGCCGCTGAGGCGATGCCTCCCTGATAAAATTTGCATATTTTATCAGGGAACAGTATCAGAAGCAAAGGGGAGTGTTAGGGTGGAGCGAAGAAGCTTCTTGATGGCGGGCGGAGACCGGCGCTTTCTGCGCCTGGGGCAGCTTTTAGAGGAGGACGGACACTCCGTCAGGTATCTGGCGCTGCGGGAGCAGAACTGGCCGGATAGGGAAGTGGCGGAGGCAGCCCGGGATATGGACTGCGTGATCCTGCCCATCCCACCGGTTGACGGCGGCGGAATGTTGACCGCTCCGCTGAGCCAGCGCCGGGTGCCGCTAGAAAAGCTCCTGGGCTGTCTGGAGAAGGGACAGCTGGTCTGCGCGGGCGGAATCACAGAGGAACTGAATGGGGCGGCAAAGGAGCGGGGCTTTTGCTTGGTGAACTATCTGAGCAGGGAGGAGCTGACCGTGGAAAACGCGGTGCCTACGGCGGAGGGCGCCATCAGCATTGCCATGCAGGAGCTGCCCTGCACCATACATGGGACGAAAACCCTGGTGATCGGCTTCGGAAAGTGTGGCTGTGCCCTGGCAGAACGGCTGCGGGGGCTGGGCGCGGAGCTGACAGTTTCCGCCCGTTCCTGGCGGGACCTGGCCCGAATCCGGGCGGAGGGCTGGCGGAGGATTGAAACCGGGGCGCTGGAACCGGTGCTGCCTGCTGTAAGGCTGGTTTTTAACACGGTTCCGGCCCTGGTATTGGAGGAGGAGCAGCTGAAGCTGCTGCCCCGGAACAGTCTGGTTCTTGACCTGGCCAGCAGGCCCGGAGGAGTGGACTGGGAGGCGGCGGAACGCCTGGGAATCAAGGCGATCCACGCCCTGGGAATTCCGGGGAAGTATGCCCCGGAAACGGCGGCAGAAAGCCTGCGAAGGGTTATTTATCACTGTATACAGGAGTGTGGGAAATGAGTAAACAGGAGCTGCGGGTGGGATTTGCATTCTGCGGATCCTACTGTACCTGGGAAAAAGGGATGGCTGCGCTGGAACAGGTGGGGGAGGCGTTCTCGGAGGTGTTCCCCATTGTGTCGGAGCCGAGCGCCGTGACGGATACGCGGTTTGGGCAGGCGGCGGACTTCCTGAGAAGGATGGAGGAAATCTGCGGCCAGCAGGTGATTACCACCATCCGGGAGGCGGAGCCGATCGGGCCGAAAAAGCTGCTGGATGTGCTGGTGGTGGCGCCCTGCACTGGGAACACCCTGGCAAAGCTGGCAAACGGAATCACTGATACATCGGTGACCATGGCGGTGAAGGCCCATCTGCGCAATCTGCGGCCTGTGGTAATCGCACCCTCTACCAATGACGGTCTGAGCATTTCGCTGAAGAACATCGGAGAACTGATGTGCCGGAAGAATTATTATTTTGTGCCCTTTGGGCAGGACAGCCCGCAGGGAAAGCCGAATTCCCTGGTGGCGGATTTTGAGCAGATCCCGGATACCATCCGTGCGGCGATGGCGGGGGTTCAGCTCCAGCCTGTTCTGGTGTAAAAGGGAGAGCAGAGGATGGGCGGACGCCGTCCTCTGCTGTATTTTTTGCCCGATTTTTGGGGGAAGGCCAAAGATTGTTTGACAAATGAAAAATACATTAGTATTATAAGATTGTAGATTTATCAAAAGCGCGCCTCCTCCAAATCGGAAGCGGGGGAGAGGAATATGAAAAAGAAGGAGTGTTGCTATTATGACGGCAGCCGAGAAGAAGCAACTGATGGCAATGGCCTGCAAGGTGCGTATGGGCGTAGTCACCTCCACCCACGGCGCAAAGGCAGGACATCCCGGCGGAAGCCTTTCCGCCGCAGACCTGTTCACCTATCTCTATTTCAAGGAGATGAACGTGGATCCCAAGAATCCCAAGTGGGAGGACCGTGACCGCTTTGTCCTGTCCAAGGGGCATACGGCTCCCGGCCTGTATTCCGCCCTGGCATACCGCGGATTCTTCCCCGTGGAGGATCTGCCCACTCTGCGCCACATTGACAGCTATCTACAGGGACATCCCAATATGAATACCGTCCCTGGCGTTGACATGTCCACCGGCTCCCTGGGCCAGGGCATTTCCACAGCCGCCGGTATGGCGCTGGCCGCCAAAAAGACCGGCAAGGCCTGTCGAATCTACACTTTGCTGGGCGACGGCGAGATCCAGGAGGGTCAGGTCTGGGAGGCCATGATGTTTGCCGCCCACTATGATCTGGACAATCTGTGCGTTATCATTGATAACAACGGGCTGCAGATCGACGGCAAGGTGGAGAACGTGATGAACCCCTATCCCATTGTGGATAAGCTGGTGGCGTTCGGCCTTGGCGTGAAGCAGATTGACGGCCATGATTTCGAGCAGATTGAAGCCGCTATGGAAGAGGCAAAGGCCACCAAGGGCAAGCCCTTTGCCATCGTGATGAAAACCACCAAGGGCAAGGGTGTCAGCTACATGGAGGGCCAGGCCGGCTGGCACGGCAAGGCGCCCAATGATGAGGAATACAAGATCGCAATGGATGAGCTGAGTGCTCAGCTCGCAGAAGTGGAGGCGATGTAAAATGGCAGATGTGAAGAAGATTGCAACGCGCGAGAGCTATGGCAACGCTCTGAAGGAACTGGGCGCGTCGGCCCCCGATCTGATCGTTTTTGACGCTGACCTGGCTGGCGCCACCAAAACCGGCACCTTCCAGAAGGCCTATCCCGACCGGCACTTTGACTGTGGCATTGCTGAGGCCAACATGGTCTGCGCCGCTGCCGGTGCGTCCACCTTTGGACTGGTTCCCTTTGTGTCCACCTTTGCCATGTTCGCCGCCGGCCGGGCCTTTGAGCAGGTGCGGAACACCGTGGGGTATCCTCACCTGAACGTGAAGATCGGCGCTACCCATGGCGGAATCTCCGTGGGTGAGGACGGCGCCTCCCATCAGTGCTGCGAAGATTTTGCGCTCATGCGTACCATTCCCGGCATGGTAGTTCTGTCTCCCTCTGACGACGTGGAGGCAAAGGCGGCGGTGAAGGCAGCCTATGAATATGAGGGTCCTGTCTACATCCGCTTCGGCCGTCTGGCTGTGCCTGTGATTCACGATGGGGAGAACTTTACCTTTGAGATCGGTAAGGGCGAGCTGCTGCGGGATGGCAAGGACGTTGCCATTATCGCCACCGGCCTGATGGTCAACGAGGCCGTGGAAGCCGCCAAGGTTCTGGAGACCAAGGGGATCTCCGCCCAGGTCATTAACCTGGCCACCATCAAGCCGCTGGACGAGGAGATGGTTTTGGCCGCTGCCAGAGACTGCGGTAAGATCATCACCTGTGAGGAGCACTCTGTCATCGGCGGCCTGGGCGAAGCGGTCTGCGGCCTGTTGTCCGAGAAGCTGCCCACCCCGGTCAAGCGCATCGGCGTTAACGACGAATACGGTCATTCCGGCCCCGCCGCTGCGCTGCTGAAGCAATTTGGCCTCAGTGCTGAGCACATTGTGGAGGTTGCTGAGGAGTTTTGCAGGGCTTGAAGCGGAGAGCAGGGCTTTGGCTGCTGACTGGAGCCGGCCTCCTTTGGATTGGCTTTATCTGGGGGCACTCCCTGGTTCCGGCGGTGAACTCCTCCCAGGAGAGCGGAGCGGTTCTGGCGGTGCTGGAGGGAGTTTTCCGCAGGCTTGGCCTGCCGGGGGTGCTGAACGATCATCTTGTGCGCAAGGCGGCCCATTTTACAGAGTATTTGATCCTGGGTGTTCTGGGGACCTCCGCCCTCTGGGGCTGGGCGGGGAGGCGCGGCCTGATCCTGCTGCCCACGGTGTCCCTTCTGGTGCCGCTGATGGATGAGACCATCCAACTGTTTGTGCCGGGGCGTAGCGGCGAAATTGCCGATGTTTGGCTGGACATTTTAGGCTTTGGAGTCGGCGTTTGCCTGGCCGGACTGTGGCGTGCCTTTTTTCGGCTTGTCCGAAAGAGTGGAAATGGAAACGATTTCATCAAAAATGGGTAGAAATCGAGGACAAGCCTGACATTTTTGGGCAATTTACAAATCAAAACGGTGAAATTTCTGCAATTTTCCCAAGTTAATAGCGGTCAGAAATCTTGCATAGTAAATTCAATTATGTTACAATATAAGTGCGTAAAATGGAGGATGGGAGCCGTGCCGGCTTCGGATATCCCCCGACAAATTGAAGGCCTGCGGCGCCCCGCCGCAGGATAGTGAAAAAGGAGAAATTAACATGGCTTTTGAACTTCCCTCTTACCGTCTGGATGGCAAGGTCGCGATTATCACCGGCTCTACCCGCGGCATCGGCAACGCGATTGCCCGCACCATGGCAGCCTATGGCGCAGCGGTGGTTATCACCGGCCGTAAGCAGGAGCAGTGCGACGCTGTTGCTGCAGAGCTCGTCGCTGAGGGCGGCAAGGCTCTGGGCGTTGCCACCGACGTGACCAGCCCCGAGGCCCGGCAGAACCTGATTGAAAAGACCGTCGCTGAGTTTGGCCGTCTGGATATCCTGGTGAACAACGCCGGCACCGGCGGCGCACCCAAGAAGATGGTTGACATGGACGAGGAGTATTTTAACCACTATGTGGAGGCGGACTACAAGGCTCTGTACTTTATGAGTCAGGCGGCCGCTCTGCAGATGAAGGCTCAGGGCTGCGAGAAGGGCACTCATCCCTATCGTATCATCAACCTGTCCTCTGCTGCGGGCATCAAGAGTCCCATCGGTGACACCGTCTATGGCTCCCTGAAGGCTGCTGTCACTCATCTGACCCGCATCATGGCCAATGAGCTGGGCCGCTTCGGCATCACTGTCAACGCAATTGCTCCCGGCTATGTTCTGACCGACATGACCAAGGACGTGATCGCAGATGAGAAGAACGCCGCAGCCGTGAACCGCATGATCACGATGCGCCGTTATGCTCAGCCCGCTGAGATCGCCGGCGTCATCAACTTTGTTGCCTCCCCCGCCGGCGGCTATGTTGACGGCGTCCTGATCCCCGTAGATGGCGGCATGACCATCAACTAATCGTACATTCGGACAAGACCAAATGTGCCGGCTTTCGGTTGAACCCTATATGACCGCCTGCCCCCAAAAAAGCAGGGGCGGGCGGCACCCGGAAGTATTTCTTACGTGTAAAGGCCGCCAAGGCATTTGCAGATAAACAAACTACACTCTAAAAATGAAAGTGGAGGAATTAACAATGGCTATCGGTACTTATGAACAGTACAAGGCT
>CAZVVH010000068.1:0-9921 GCA_964630475.1 uncultured Oscillospiraceae bacterium
GAAAAAAATAATGAGGAAAAAAATAACGAGGTTAGGAACCCCTTGGGTCCTAATCTCGTTGCTTTTTGCTGTTTTTTGGCAGAAATTACTCTCCGCAGCCGCAGTCAGTGCCGGGAAGCATATCCATCAGAGGGATGGAGCCGCGGGTGCACAGGCACTCGATCTCCACCTTGGCGCCCTTGGGCAGCGCGGCAACCTGAACCGCAGAGCGGGCGGGATAAGGCGCAGAGAAATACTTGGCATAGACCTCATTCATGGCGGCAAAATCATTGATATCCGTCAGGAACACGGTGGTCTTAATGACGTTCTCAAAGGAAAGGTCCCCCTCCTTCAGCACGGCATCCAGATTCTTCATTACCTGTTCGGTCTGCTCCACAATGCCGCCCTCCACCAGAAGGCCGGTGGCCGGGTCCAGAGGAATCTGGCCGGAGGTGGCGACAATACCCACCACGCAGACCGCCTGGGAATAGGGGCCAACTGCGTCAGGGGCGTTTTTCGTGTAAATTGGATTCTTCTTCATGTTGCTTACATCCTTTCATTGATTGGTTTTGGAAACTGCCTCCCAGCTTTGATAGAGCTGAGAGAGAGAGCTCGTTTCGCTGTCTTCGGCCCAGCGCCAGGTCAGTGCGCCGGTGGGGCATGCGTGGACACAGGCGGGGGCCAGCCCGGCGGCAATGCGCAGATGGCAGCCGTCGCATTTTTCCATCTTCTCCCGGGGACGCCGTTCTCCTGTGGGGCGGAAGGAAGGAGCGCCGTAGGGACAGGCCATGGCACAGGAGTGGCAGCCCACGCAGCGGGTGGTGTCGTAAAGGGTGAGACCGGTGGACTCGTCCTTGTACAGGCAATGGACCGGACAGGCGGTCACGCAGGGGGCGTCGGGACAGTGGAGACAGGCGATGGACATATACACTGAGGAATGTCCCTCATCACAGCGGTACACCTTCCGGTAGGGCTGCTGTCCCGCCTCCACGTCGATGTTGTTCTGATCCATACAGGCGATGGCGCAGGCGCCGCAGGCAGAACACTTCTGCGTATTGAAATCAAAGAGGATTTTCATCCTTCGGCAGCCTCCTTTGTAATGGCGCAGCGCACACTGCGGAACCCCGGGAACCCGGAATAGGGGTCGTTGTGTCCGGGCGGGACAATCGAGTTGGCGTCTGCCTCACGGTAGCCGTGGTACATATGAACGGTACCCGGTTTGACGGTAAAGGTGGGATTGGCGGCCACGATGATGGAACCGGCCCAGGTGGTCAGGCGGATATGGTCGCCCCGGTGGATCTCCAGTCTGGCGGCGTCCTCATCATTCAGGTCCGCGGTTGGCTCTGGACGCATGGAGCGCAGCCAGGGCACATCATGGAGCCGGGAGTGGAGGGTGTTGGGGAGTCTGGCACCGGCCACCAGGCGGAAGGGATACTGCTGGGGATCGGAATCGTCGATACTGTCCCGCCAGGTGGGCAGGGGATCCAACCCCGGGTGCTTTTCAATGATGGTGGACCAAAGCTCAAATTTTCCGGTGGGGGTCTGGAAGCCATGCTGGCCCACAGGGATCATCTCGATTCCGGTCAGCTTTTGGGGGAACTGGCTGTTGGCCTTGAGGAAGTCCACGTCAATGCCGGTGTTGCGGAGCATATACCGCACGCAGGTCTCACTGCCGGAGCGCAGCAGGCTGTCGTCCAGCTCCAGCCGGTTGGCCAGCTCGGTGATGATCTGGTCGTCCGGGCGGGATTCCCCCAGCGGAGGGATAACCGGCTCGGTATACTGGCCGTAGCCGCCGCCAAAGACCTTGAATTCGCTGCGCTCAAAGGAGGAGCAGCAGGGGAGAACGATGTCCGCCAGCTTGGCGGAGTCCGTCATAAACAGATCGATGTCCACGAAGAAGTCCAATTCCTTGATGGCCTTCTCCAACTCCTTGTCACCGTTGAACATGCGGAAGTTCATGCCATGGGCCCAGAGTGCCCGCACCGGATAGGGCAGCCCCTGGGAGATTTGCCGGGCCAGGTCGCAGCACTGCATCTCGCCCACCACCTCATCCCACAGGGGGAAGCGCACCGCGCCCACCGGACGGGGAGCGTCAGCGGGGTAAGTTTCAAAGGGGAACTCATGGTCCATAGTGGAGAAGCCCGCCATGGAGTGGGCGTAGGTCAGGGGGGCCGGAATCATGCCGCCTGGCCGGTCGTAGCTGCCCATCAGGGCGGTGAGGGCCATGACGGCCCGGTGGGTCTGCATCCCATTGGTGTGGTGTACCAGGGCGGCGCCGGACTGGTTAATGGCCAGAGGGCCATTTTCGTGGATCATTTTGGCCGCCAGCCGGAGTTGGTCCGCAGGCACATCGGTGAGGGCCTCCACCCGCTCTGGGGGAAAGTCCATGACATAGGCCTTGTATTCCTCATAACCGTAGACATTTTCCCGAATATAGTCGTGATCCACCCAGTCGTTGATGATCAGCTCCCGGGCCAGGCCCAGGGCCAGAGCGCAGTCAGTGCCGGGCTTGATGCGCAGGTGCAGGTCGCACTGCTTTTCCACAGCGGGGGTAATGCGGGGATCGATGATAATGACCTTCATTCCCCGTTCCCGGGCCTTTTCCACCCCGGTGGTCATCAAATAGGCGGAGTAATAGGCGTTGTAGCACCATCCCAGGAAGATGCCGGCGTTGCGCAGGTCAGGCCCGGCAAAGCTGGCTCCAGTGTTGATACGCCAGGACATGATGGTGGAGGTGAAGCAGGAAGAGGATTCGGTGCCGTAATTTACGGATCCGAAGGAATAGCACAGCCGCTGCAAAAAGGGGCGGTACCACTTGCTATAGCCGGAGTAGAAGGCCACGGAGCAGGGGCCGTATTCCTCCTTCACCCTGTTCAGCCGGGCGCAGATCTCATCGTAGGCCTCATCCCAGGTGATCGGCTCAAATTTGCCTTCGCCCCGCTCTCCCACCCGGCGCAGCGGGGTCAGAACGCGGTCCTTGCGGTAGATGTACTGCCGGTTTGCGGAGCCTTTTGGGCAGAGCAGACCGTGATTGGTGGGGTGTCCGTCAGTGCCCTCCACCTTGATAATTTTGCCGTCCTTCACATAGCAGGTCACACCGCAGTGGGGGCCGGGGGCGCAGACGTCACAGAAGCTGTTTCGGAGCTGAATGCCGGTGTCTTCACCCGGGAGCTTTGCGGCAATTCTTTCTTCAACGGGATTCATGGTTGGAGCCTCCTTCAAACAGAGCGAGGAATTCATCAGTAAAGCCCTCCCGGAGCAGCAGTCCCCGTAGCGCGGCGGGAAGAGGGGACCGGTTTCCGGTGAAGCGGTTCATCATATAGTTTTTCACCACGCCGCTGATATGGTAGCTGTCCAGCATGTTGACGCAGAGCAGCTCTCCGTCCGCAACCACCGCCTTAACATAACGGGCGTCGGTGGGCTTGCCGATGGTGTGAACCTGACCTTCGGCATTCACATCGCCGAAGGAAATGAAGTCCATTCCCATGAAGTGGGTGATGTTGTGGAGAATATTGCCGGAGAACACGCTGGGATCCCCCGCCATACAATGGCCGGCGGTCTGCCCCTGATAGGCGGCGTTGGCCCACAGACCGATGATCTGATGCCCACCGGTCATAATGTTCCGGCCCTCACAGCAGTCTCCGGCGGCATAAATGCCGGGGAGGGAGGTCTCCATACTGTCGTTTACCACAATGCCCCGGTTGACCTGGATGCCGGCCTCACGGGCCAGGCTGGCCCGGGCACGAGTTCCGATGCAGAGAACCAGCAGGTCGCTTTCTACTGGTTCCCCTGAGGAGAAGAAAGTGGTCACCTTGTCTGCCGTTTCCTCGGCCCGGGTGACGGCGGAACCAAACCGGAGGGTAATGTTCATCTGGGACAACCGCCGCTCAATCTCTGCGGAGACGTCCGGAAAGGCCGCCAGGGGGAAGATCCGCTGGGCCATGTCCACCAGGGTGCATAGGTAGCCGGCCTCCTGGCACAGCTCCACGATTTTAATGCCCACCATGGAGCCGCCGATTACGGTGACAGAGCGGACGGAACCGGACTCCATGCGCTCCCGCAGCAGCTTGGCATCGGCCACAGTGCGCATGCAGAGAACCCGCCCGCCGGGGGTTACGCCCAAGGGGGGAACCACCGGATCCGCACCGGTGGCCAGCAAAATGCCGTCGAAAGGGCCGTAGGCCTGCTGTCCGCAGATCACCCGCTTCCCCGCCGCGTCCAGCCTGGTGACAGGGGTGTCCATGTGAAAGACGGGGTCATACCGGCGCTGGATCTCCTCCAGCGTACCAAAGGGGAACAGGCCCTCGTAGGGCAGACGTCCCGCAGCATAGTAGGTGGTCAGCATCGGGTTTGCCGGCGGATCGCTCAGGTCGGAAAACACATGAATTTCTGCATCCATGTCGCTCTCCCGCAGGGCGGTGAGGGCCTGATAGCCGGCACAGCCGAAGCCGACAATGGCATAAGAATGGGGCATAATCTAATACCTCTCTGTATCAATGATTTTTGCTTATTTTACGTGGCTCAATTCGGTCTTGACGATGGAAAACAAATCGCTGAGGAAGGGCGTCCGGGGGACCAGCGGATCATAGATACAACCGTAAGAAATCCGGATGGTTTTTTCCAGCGGCACCGACGCCAGGGGATATTCAGAATAGTAGTTGCGAAGCACCGAAGTCAGTCCGGCGGCCCGGTTCCGGGAGATCATTTTGCGGCAAAGCTCATGGGAGGAAATATGCAGGGAAATGGTTGGCTCCATTCCCGGATCCAGCAGCTCCCGGGCCATCTTGGATTCATTGCTGCAAAGGGCCAGGGGGATGGTGGCCAGCTGCTGGGTGCTGATCACGCTCTGACGGGCCAGGGGAGAGCGCTCCGCCACCCCCAGCATCAGATCGTCCTGGAAATAGTGATCAAAGACCAGTTCGCCGCTGTTCAGGTGCAGGGACTCGGCCTCATGGAAGGTGCTCAGGCTGATGATTCCAACAGAATTGGGGGTAAACTCCACCTGATCCGTAATCTGAGGGGGATCCAGCTCCGTGATATCCAGATGGATACCGGGATAACGCAGGTTCAGCGTGGAGAGTACCCGGTCCAAAAGAGTTGATGAGATCAGCTGGGACGTATAAATATGGTAGTCCACAGGGGGGGTTCCATCCAGGCAATGGCTGACCCGGTTGATGTCGTTGAGCAAATGCTGGAACTGGGCGTCCAGCTCCCGTGCTTCGGCAACCACCACCTCACCTACGTCAGTGAGCTGAATGCGGTTGTTGTTGCGGTAAAAAAGCTGTACGCCGAATTCTTTTTCCAGACTGTTAATAATGCGGGAAAGGCCCTGCTGGGTAATGTAACAGGTTTCTGCGGCCAGATTAATGGATCCGCATTCGGCAACTCGGATCAAATAGCGCAAATCCTCTATTCTCATACGAACACCCCCATGATTATGTTAATATCTTCATTATAACATATTTTATATCAGAATGCGAACAGAATCGCCGTGATTCCTGATTGTCAGAATAGGTGGGGTGTGTTGCCTTTTTATCATAAATATATCAGACCAGCCGCCTGACATCAAACAATGACTTGTTGTATGATTCACAATAAAGGCTTGGTTGCACAGCTGAATTTTAGATGATATGATCATAAAAAATGAGAGGAGAGACCCCCTATGTACAATTTTGATCAGGTTCTGGATCGGCGGGGCAGCGCCTGCGTCAAGTGGGATGTAAAGGATCCCTTTGGTGTGCCGCCGGACGGGGAACTGATTCCCATGTGGATCGCGGATATGGACTTTGCGGTGCTGCCGGAGGTGCAGGAGGCCATGAAGGCCCGTTGCGACCATCCGGTATTTGGGTACAATACCCCCACCCCCGGGTGTCTGCCTGCGCTGTGCGGCTGGTTTGAGCGCCGCCACGGGTGGCGCTTTACCCCGGATCAGGTGGTGTGCGGCATTGGCGTAGTGACCATGATCCGCTTCACCATTGAAGCGATCACCGAACCGGGCGACAAGATCGCTCTGTTCTCCCCAATATACGATCCCTTCTTTGCTGTGATCCGCAACACCGGTCGCACCGTGGTGGATCTGCATATGGAGGTCCGCGACGGACAGTACAGGCTGGACTATGCCGCCTTTGAGGAGGCGCTGAAGGATGGAGTTAAAGCCATCATTCTCTGCAATCCCCACAACCCGGTGGGCAAGGTCTGGACCCGTCAGGAGCTGGAGACCATCGGCGGCCTGTGCGCCAGGTATGGTGTCTATATCATGTCCGACGAGGTCCACGGCGACATCGTGATGGACGGAGGCCGCTACACCACCATGGGTCTGATCCCTGCTGTGCAGGATAAGCTGATCGTCTATACCGCCATCAGCAAGAGCTTCAATCTGGCCGGTCTGCACCAGTCTGCGGAGATCATTCCCAACCCTGAGCTGCGGGCCAAGGTAGAGGATGGGTACAAGGGAGCCTGGATTATGGGCCCGAATATCATGGGCTTTACTGCCATGGAGGCAGCCTATACATATGGAGATACCTGGGTAGACGAATTAAACGCCTACCTTTCCGGCAACGCACACTATGTTGAGGAGCAGTGTGCCGCCTATATGCCCAAGGTCAAGCTGGTCCGCCATGAGGGCACCTTCCTGATGTGGCTGGATCTGCGCTGCCTGGGCATGAGCAGCGACCAGCTCACCCTAGTTCTGGGCCGCGACTATGGCGTGGGCCTGGGGAACGGAGGCCACTACGGCGAGCAGTGCGACGGCTTTATGCGCCTGAACATAGCCTGTCCCCGTGTCACGCTGGAGAAGGGTATTGAGGCAATCCGCAAGTGCTATCAAGAGAGGGAGGCAAAGTAAAAAATGGAAGAAACCAAACGTAAACAACTGGGCTTCATCGACTGTATGGGCATTGGCATCGGCCAGATCATTGGCTCCGGTGTCATGGTTCTCACCGGCGTTGTTGTCGGCGTGACCGGTCACGGCACACCCCTGGCATTTATCCTGGCCGCCGTCCTGGTGATCTGCACCATGATCTCCGCTGTGGTGCTCTCCTCCGCAATCCCGTCCAACGGCGGCGGCTATTCCTATGTAAAGCGGCTGATCAGCCCCCGGGCCGGCTTTGTCTATCTGGGCATGTTCGTCCTGAGCCAGGTTCTGATCGCCACCTTCGCACTGGGCTTCGCTCAGTATTTTGCCGCACTGGTTCCCAGTGCCAACCAGACCCTGGTTGCTATGATTATTCTGACCATTGCAACTATCATCAACCTGATCGGCATCAAGACCGCCGCCTCTGTCCAGAACATCATGGTGGCCTGCCTGCTGGCCGCGCTGCTGCTCTTTGCTATTTTTGGCCTGCCTAAGGTGACATGGTCCAACATGGCGCTGACCTCCGCCAACCTGATGCCCAACGGCGTCAAAAACTTCCTTCAGGGTATCGCTCTGCTGAGCTTCGCCACCGGCGGAGCCAAGTTCCTGGCCGAGACGGCCGGTGAGGTTAAGGACGCGGGCAAGACCGTTCCCCGCGCCATGATTCTGTCCACCGTCATTGTTGCTGTGTTCTATGCCCTGGTCGGAGTAGTTGCCTCTGGCGTTCTGCCGCTGGATCAGGTGGCATACCAGCCATTGACCCTGGTGGCCCAGACCATTTTCCCTGCATGGCTGTATTACTTCTTTGTCATCGGCGGCGCACTCTTCGCGCTGGCTACCACCCTGAACGGCACGCTGTCCTGGGTGACCCGGGGCCTGCAACTCTCCGCCCAGGATGGCTGGCTTCCTCCTGTACTGGCTAAGGAGAACAAGGGCGGAACTCCCGTTATCCTGCTGCTGATCTTCTACGTTGTGGGCGCCATTCCCATCCTGACCGGCATGGACACCACCACCATCTCCAACATGGGTGTAGGCGTCAACCAGGTTCTTCTGGTCATGGAGGTGATCGCCTGCTGGCGTCTGCCCAAGCTGATGCCCCAGGCTTACGAAAATGCCACCATGAAGCTGAAGCTGCCCCTGCTGCGGGTGCTGCTGGTCCTGTCCATCGTGCTGAACGTGGGTACCTTCGTCATCACCATGGACGGAATGACCCCGGTTGTCTGGGGCGCCACCATTGCTTTTGTGATTCTGCTGATCGTCTATACCATGATCCGCTGGAAGCATGTGAAGTCCCTGACCGAGCAGGCATAACAACAAGCCCAGATCCCCCGTTGGCCCGGAAACATCTGTTTCCGGGCCAATTCCTTTTTTGGGGGCCGCTTATGCCGGTGTGCCGCCGAAGAGATGAAGGCCTCCGGAATTTTGAGGAACGATACCAGCGGACAGGGACTGTCCCAAAATCCGGAAAAAGTAGAAAACAGACAGAATTGATTTTATTTTTTCGAAGAAAACGTTTACAGTTAATCAAAAAGTTTAATATAAATTTGACAAAGTGCGCAAATTGTCTTGAAAATCTTTCGCGTTGTGGTATAATGTCCCGGTGAAGGATTCTGTCTTTTTAAATAACGACAAAAAGTGAGTGTGAGTAGTATGTACAAAATCGTGAGCAAAAGAGAGCTCAACTCCAGCGTCACTATGATGGAAATTGAGGCTCCCTATGTGGCCAAGAAGGCCCTTGCCGGCCAGTTTATCATTTTCCGCATTGATGACAAGGGTGAGCGGATTCCCCTGACCATCGCCGGCTATGACCGGGAGAAGGGCACGGTTTCCATCATCTTCCAGAAGGTGGGCCTTTCCACCACTGCTCTGGGTGAGTTGAATGTGGGCGACTATATTCAGGACTTCGTAGGCCCCCTGGGCAGACCCACCGACGTGGAGGGCAAGAAGAGAGTGGCCGTTGTGGGCGGCGGCGTCGGCTGCGCCATCGCCTATCCTGTGGCAAAGGCCATGCACGACGCAGGCGCCGTGGTTGACGGGATCATGGGCTTCCGCAACAAGGATCTGGTGATCCTGGAGGAGGAGTTCAATGCGGCCTGCGACAATTTCTACATGATGACCGACGACGGCAGCTATGGCGAGCAGGGCTTTGTCACTGTGAAGCTGCAGGAGCTGCTGGAGGCCGGCACCGAGTATGATGAGGTCATTGCCATCGGCCCCGTTCCCATGATGAAGTTCGTGGCTGCCACCACCAAGCCCTTTGGTGTGAAGACCGTCGTTTCCCTGAACCCCATTATGATCGACGGCACCGGCATGTGCGGCGGATGCCGCGTTACCGTTGGCGGCGAGACCAAGTTCGCCTGTGTGGATGGCCCCGAGTTTGACGGCCACCAGGTTGACTTTGCCGAGCTGATGAGCCGCAACAGCGTCTATGCTGATCGGGAGCGGGAGACTACCCAGACCCATATGTGCCGCTTTGACAAGCTGGGCCAGGAACTGATTAAGTAATAGGAGGGAATCTGAATTATGCCTAATATGTCTATGGTGAAAACCCCCATGCCGGAGCAGGCTCCCAACGTCCGCAACAAGAATTTCCTGGAGGTTTGCACTGGTTATACAGAAGAAATGGCCAAGAGTGAGGCTGAGCGTTGCCTGCACTGCAAAAAGCCCCTCTGCGTTCAGGGCTGCCCCGTCAATGTCCATATCCCGGAGTTTATCAAGAAGGTCGCTGAGGGCGACTTCTATGAAGCCTATAAGATCATCACCAGCACCAACGCCCTGCCTGCCATCTCCGGCCGCGTCTGTCCTCAGGAGACCCAGTGCGAGGCCAAATGTGTCCGCGGCATCAAGGGCGAGCCTGTGGCCATTGGCCGTCTGGAGCGTTTCGTGGCTGACTGGTACCGTGCCAATGTAACGGAGAAGGCGGAGAAACCCGTCTCCAATGGCATCAAGGTGGCCGTAATTGGTTCCGGTCCCTCCGGCCTGACCTGTGCCAGCGATCTGGCTCACAAGGGCTATGAGGTTACCATCTTTGAGGCCTTCCACACTGCCGGCGGTGTGCTGGTTTATGGCATCCCAGAGTTCCGTCTGCC
>CAZVVH010000069.1:0-9840 GCA_964630475.1 uncultured Oscillospiraceae bacterium
TGATCGTCACCGAGATAGACCCCTTCAAGGCCCTGGACGCCACGATGGACGGCTTCCGCATCATGCCCATGGACGAAGCAGCCAAATACGGCGATATCTTTGTCACCGTCACCGGCTGCAAGGACGTGATCGTCCCCCGCCACTTCGCGGTGATGAAGGACAACGCCATCCTCTGCAACGCCGGACACTTTGACTGTGAGGTGGATGTGGCCGCATTGCGGGAACTGGCCGTCAAGGCTGAGGAGCGCCGCAGCAACATCATAGGCTACACTCTGCCCGATGGCCGCACTCTGAACGTGTTGGGCGAGGGACGGCTGGTGAATCTGGCCTGCGGTATGGGCCACCCCGCCGAGATTATGGACATGTCCTTTGCCGTCCAGGCCCTGAGCCTGAACTGGCTGGTTCGCCATAAGGACAGCCTGGAAACCAAGGTCTACCAGGTGCCCGGCTCCATCGACGATGAGATTGGCCGCTATAAGCTCTCCGCCATGGGCCTCGCCATTGACAAACTGACCCCCGAGCAGGAGGAATACCTCTCCGGCTGGAAGGTTTGACAGAAGCTGAGAAGGAAAGGGGCTGTCTCACAAAAAGGTGAGGCAGCCCCTTTCGTCGGCTTTCTGGCGGAACTCTGTCAGGCTTTTGCATATCAAATGTTCAGAAATGCCCTTTTTTACAGCCTGAATCGGGTTAATCGGTGATATGAATATGGGAATTGATGTGGTCCATGCAGTAGCAGTAGTAGCCCTTGCACTTGGAGCAATAACGGAACTCCAGATCGGGATAATCGGCGTCTGTCCGGCCACAGACCGCGCACTTGTGCAGATAGCCTTTCTCCTTCTGGATGCGCTTGGTCTCCTTCTTAAAATTCATGGTATTCCGCTTGGCCCGGCGGGCGCTGCGGCCCAACTTTCCGCAGACCCACTCATAGAGGTCCTCCCCGAAGAAGATCAGGTAATTGAGGATGGCCACCAGGGGCAGCAGGTTGGCGGGGAAGCTTGTGGTCAGGATTTCTAGCAGGAAGAAGGCCGCGTCAAGCCAGGCCAGCCACTTGGCCTTCACCGGAATGATATAGAACAGCAGGAACCGCACATCGGGAAAGAGGGTAGCGAAGGCAAAGAACAAGGACATATTCAAATAATAGTTGCTGGAATAGCCGGCAATCAAGCCAAAGATGATATTCACCACCACGCCGATCAGATAGTAGCAAGTGAACCGGCCCGCGCCCCACTGCCGCTCCAACGCGCTGCCCACGAAATAGTAGAGGAGCGCGGAAAGGACAAAGTTGATGATCCGATGGCTCTGGGGTACGATGAGGAAGGTGAGCAGGCGCCAGACCTCCCCATGGAGGATCTGATAGCGGGAAAAATAGAGCATGGCACTACAGGTATTGCCGCTGACCAGATCCAGCACAAACACCAGCACGTTGCCGATGACAATGTATAGCATCAGATTTGGGATTCCGAACCTCGGGTGCCGGTAACAAAACCGGTCGATGGCATTTGACAAAGCTCTCACAGGATGATCCTCCCCGTTTTGGTAGTCTTAGGTATGTTTTATTATACCCGTCTGCGCCGGCAAAGTCCATGGAAAAAGTGTAAACTTTTCGTTAGAATGGTATTTTTCCGCAGAATAGCCCTCCCCGGAAATGGGAAGGGCTTGACTTACGCCTTGGGAATGGTGACAATGGCCTTGAACAGGTCGCCGTCGATGCTCAGGCTGAAGGTTCCGCCCTGAAGCTCAATCAGGTTCATGGCGATATTCAGGCCCAGGCCGCTGCCCTCGCTGGAGCGGGAGCTGTCTCCTCGGACGAAGCGCTCCATTAGCTCCGCGGCGGTCAGATTCAGCGGCTCCGCGGAGATATTCTTCATCTCCAGGATGACGCCGTCCTCGCTGCGGTTCAGGCTCAGATAGACTCTGGTGCCCGGCATGGCGTACTTCACACAGTTGTTCAGCAGGTTATCCAGCACCCGCCACAGGTGCCTGCCGTCTCCCAGCACCACCATTGGCTCCTCCGGCGGCTGATAGACGGTTTTCAGCCGGGCACTTTGCAGCTTCTCGTCGTATTCGCCCAAAGCCTGGGTCACCAGCTGGCCAAAGTCCAGCACCGTCTTTTCCACCTTGATGGCGCCGGTTGAGGCCTTAGAGGCCTCAACCAGGTCCTCGGTCAGCTTTTTCAGGCGCTGGCTCTTCCGGTCCAGCACTTCCAGATATTCCAAGGCCTTGGGATCGGTGATATTGGTCTGCTTCAGCAGGTCCACATAATTGATGATGGAGGTCAGCGGCGTTTTCAGATCGTGGGACACGTTGGTAATCAGCTCCGCCTTGAACCGCTCGGACTGCATTTGCTTCTCCACTGCCCGGTTGATGCCTTCGGACAGATTGTTCAGCTGCTCCGCCACCGCCCTCAGGTCATAGGGCATGCCCTGGGTGTTGATCTGGGCCTCCATCTCGCCCTGGTTCAGCCGCGCCACACCCTTTCGGATGGAATCAAAGTTCAGGCACCAGTATTCCAGCACGATCAGCGCCGCCAGATGGAGAAGGAGCCAAAGGATGCATATGCCGATGGACATTCCATACTGCGCAGCGCAGATAAAGTCGATCACCGCATACACGCCAAAGGCCAACAGCACCTTCACCGCCAGCTTCAGATTTTTCTGCATCATTTCCCAGCCCCGTTTCAGCCGGCTCTTCAGGCGGAGCTTGCGGAAGGGTCCGGAGATCTTCCTCCACAACCACTTTATGATGCGAACCACCAGGAAGTTTTTAAAAAGGGTCTCCGCTTTGATCCTGGCAATCACGGTCAGCAGCAGCCACAACAGGCCGACCTCCAGCAGCACACAGAAAGCAGACGCAATCCCCATCCGGGTCAGATAGCCGAGCGAAATGGAGCCGGAATAACTCAGCTCATTTCTTCGAAGGATCGCATCTCCAGCGGCGAGGGCCGCCAAGCCTGCGAAGAAATAGCACACCAACAGCAGGTCCAGCCAAATCCGGTCAAACCAGTTCAGGGTGATGCCCTCTTTGCCCTTCCGATGGCCGCTGGCGATGCACAGCCAGACCACGGCCAGCAGATCCGCCACCCCAAAGGCAATGGAAGCTGCGATGATTTCAGGGAGATTTCTCCGCACCTGCGCACATTCGTTGTCCAACTCGTCAAACACAGTGGTTACGCCTGCCACAGGGCCAACGCCATATGCCATATAATAGCGGGCTGGGGCTTCCTGCTCGGTTTGCTGATCCGGCATCTCAGTGGGAAGAGACTCTTCGGAAGCCGGCTCTTTCACAACAGTGGCGTCAGCATAATTCTGATAGCCATAATAGATTCCATCCTCCTGCTGCGCGCAGCTGGTAACCCGCACGGGCTGCCCCTGATCGTTGAGGATGTAGAGGCGGCTTCCATAGCACAGGTTCAGCAGGGTAATCATGTCCGTTGTCTCCACCGGCTCCAGCAGGCCCTCCTCCGTCCGCTGGTAGCAGTCCGCGCCGACAGTGCCGCCG
Source organism: uncultured Oscillospiraceae bacterium (assembly GCA_964630475.1). Lineage (GTDB taxonomy): Bacteria > Bacillota > Clostridia > Oscillospirales > Oscillospiraceae > JAJQBJ01. The sequence goes on from CAZVVH010000069.1 coordinate 3,499, forward strand.
CTCTCCACAGTCAGCTCCGCCGTGATTTCATCGGCAGTATCATAGACGCAGACGTCCCCATTGATACGGCTGACCACCCGGCACAGCTCCTTCTCCCCGGTCAGCACATAAAGGGTTTCCCCGTTCAGCGCCCCCTGGATGTCGTCAGAGCGCAGCAGGTTCAGGTACTCCAGGGTGCCGTCCTCCTTCAGGCGGAAATACACTGCCGCCAGATCAGAGATCTCCATCTGGTGCTCGGCGCCCTCCTGGGGCATCGGCGTATCCTCCGCAGGGATTCCGTTGATAAATTCATCATAGGGTATCTGATAAATCAGGCCGTCATTACTCTGTCCCAGAACCGGATAGTAATTCTCCCCCACCTTGACAAAGACGCTGCCAGCTTCAATGGAGTCCCGGATAATCTGCTCGTTTGACGCATTCAGCGGCGTACTCAGGTATTGGCCGTTCATCTGCAGCATATAGCAGTTGGAACCGTCGCTCTCCAGCTGGACCAGGTAACCATAGGGATCCACACACCAGCCGTCCTGATAGTTGGCGGTATAGCTCCCATCTGAATTGCTGACGTCCACTACCGGGTAAAGCCACCCATCGTAGCCCTCCACGTAAAGCTCTCCGTCAGCCTCATAGCTGCCGTCCTCGCTCCCGCTGCCGCTGGTATAGGTGTAAATGGGAAGCAAAACGTCTCCGTCCATCGAATAGCAGACCGGATTGGGCACAGAAGAGATCATTTCCTCGCCTGCAGAGGTTGTTCCCTCCGGGGCCCCTTCCTCAACAGACGTCTTTGGTTCTTCCACATACGGCTCCGACTCCAAAAGCTCCTTTTGGCTGTCATCGGTCAGGTTGGACAGCAGCACCTCATTGGTGTCCACATTCCGAATCTCGAAATAAAAGCCGCTGCCCTCCAGTTCCCCTTGCAGGTCCTCAAGGTATTTCTGATTCTTCTGCCGCTCCTGTTCCGTTTCCCCCGGATCCTGCATCAGTTCAAAGGCCTGCCAAGCCATGTCCTGGTAATACTGGACCTCCTCATTGTAGGCAATATAATACCCGCCGTAACGGTAATGGGAATACTCGTAGAACGTCAGCCCCAGCCCCGCAGTAAACGCAGCGCCAAAGGCGCAGACCACCACCATAAACCAGGCAAGCGCTTTCAGCCACCCTTTTTTCTGCAAATTCTTCATTACAGATCCCCCCTTATTTACCTCCGCCTTCCAGCTTATACCCCAGGCCCCAGACCACCTTTAAGTAGCGCGGTTCTGCGGGATTGATCTCGATCTTCTCCCGCAGATGGCGGATATGTACTGCTACAGTGTTGTCGGAGCCGTAGATCGGGTCATTCCAGACCTTCTCATAGATCTGCGCCGTGGAAAACACCTGTCCCGGGTGGCTCATGAACAGCTTCAAAATGCTGTATTCCAACGGGGTCAGGTTCACCAGCTCTCCGTCCACCGTCACCTGCTTGGTGCGGTCGTCCAGAGTGATGGGACCAACTGTCAGCTGGTCGGGCTGGTTTCCCTTTCCCTGTCCGCCCAGGGTGGTGTAGCGGCGCAGCTGGCTGCGCACCCGGGCCAGCACCTCCATGGGATTGAAGGGCTTGGTCACATAGTCGTCCGCCCCCACGTTCAGACCCAGAATCTTGTCGTTGTCCTCGCTCTTGGCTGTCAGCATAATGACCGGGATGTTGGAGGACTCCCGCAGCTTCAGGGTGGTGCGCACCCCGTCCAGCCCGGGCATCATCACGTCCATCAGGATCAGGTGGATCTCCTGCTCCCGGACGATTTTCAGGGCCTCCTCCCCGTTATAGGCCGCCACCGGGTGATAGCCGCCGCCGGTCAGGTAGATCTCCAGCGCCGCCACAATATCCTTGTCATCGTCACAGATCAAAATGTTGTACATACCTCTCAGCTCCTCTGCTTCTGCTCCTTATCCTATCAGAAACTCTTTAAATCAAAAGGGGGAATTGTTTTAAGATTTTTTTAAGACAGCATCCTATTGTACCATGCCTTCGGAAATCCTTCAACCGGCGGAGGACAGGGAAAAGGCCGCCGCGGGGTTCCGCAGCGGCCGGGGGCATGATTTAATTGGAATCAGGAGCCTGCCTGGTATTTTTTCAGCTTCCTCCGCTCCACCTGGCCCATCATCAGCAGGACTAGGGCCTGAAGCAGGAATGTAGCTGCCGGAATAAACATCATGAACGTTGCAGTAATTAAGCCATATTTCAAATTTTCGCTTATCGTGTAACTGTCATTGGGTATGGGGTTCCGGTAAAATTGGGTATAAATCCCGCCCAATATCAGAAAGATAATCTCGCAAACATAGAACAGCTCGGAAATCCGCCGGGTGATCACCACATGGAGCAGGGCAAGCGCAATGCAAATCCAAAAGCCAAACACGATCATATAGTCGTCCACATCATGCGGCCCATAGGGCAGATTAAAGCAAATCGCGGCGGTGTTTACCGCAACGGGAATCACCAGAGTGACAACGAACGCGGCGGCCACAAAGCACAGGTCTGCTTTCAGGGTTTTCTTCCAGCCATTCCTCTCACATGAGCAATTCACTTCCTCCTGGTCAAACCCGTTCCACTGCTCCTTTACCCACTTCACCAGCTTCACGATCAGCATGCCGAATGCTTGGAGAAGAAAGGTAGCTGCCGGGATATACATCAAAAACATTCCGTTAATAATCCCATCAATTAAGTTATCGCCTAGCGGATCCTGTGGCCGAGAATAGAATTCCGTATAAATCCCGCCCAACAGCAGAAAGATAATTTCGCTGAAAACAAACAGCCCGGAAATCCGTCTGGTGATAATTACATGAAGCAAGGCAAGCGCAATACAAATGTAGGGGACAATACCATTCATATAATAGTACACATCAAACGACCAAAACGGCATGTTTAACCCATTCATAATGGTTCTTACAGTAATCGGAATTACCAAGATCCCAATAAATAACGCGCCTGCAAAGCACAGGTCTGCTTTCAAGGTTTTCTTCATCACGCCCACCTCACTTTACATTAACTTATTAATAAACCATTTATCAGGAGCCTGCCTGGTTCTTTTTCGCCTTTCTCCGCTCCACCTGGCCCACGATAAATATGCCGAAGGCTTGGAGAAGAAAGGTAGCTGCCGGAATAAACATCAGAAGTACTCCAATGATAATCCCAGTAATTAAGTTATCGCCTAGCGGGTCCTGTGGCCGTAGGCAGAACTCGGTGAAAATCCCGCCTAACAGAAAAAGGATGATCTCGCTAAAAACAAATAATCCGGAAATCCGCCTGGTAATAATTACATGCAGCAAGGCAAGCGCAAGGCAAATATAGGGAGTCACGTTAAACATATACGAATATATCTGCAATCCCCAAACGCGAAAAAGTGTTGGTTCCATGATTGGCCCTATGAAAAATCTCATAACGACCGGAACACCCAGAATTGCAACAAGCAAAGCGCCCACAAAGCACAGGTCTGCTCTCAAGGTTTTCTTCATCACGCTCACCTCACTTTACATTAACTTATTAATAAACCATTTATCAGGAGCCTGTCTGGTTCCTTTTCGCCTTTCTCCGCTCCACCAGGCCAACGATAAATACACCCAAGGCTTGGAGAAGAAAGGTGATCATCGGGATATACATCAAAAGCATTCCGATAATAAGCCCATTATATAAGGTATCGCCCAGCGGATCCTGTGGCCGCAAATAGAATTCCGTATAAATCCCGCCCAACAGCACAAAGATAATTTCGCTGGAAACAAACAGCCCGGAAATCCGTCTGGTGATAATTACATGAAGCAAGGCAAGCGCAATACAAATGTAGGGGACAATACCATTCATATAATAGTACACATCAAACGACCAAAACGGCATGTTTAACCCATTCATAATGGTTCTTACAGTAATCGGAATTACCAAGATCCCAATAAATAACGCGCCTACAAAGCACAGGTCTGCTTTCAAGGTTTTCTTCATCACGCTCACCTCGCATTACATCAGCTTGTTAATAAACGCATAGATCGATGTGGCGCCTTGGGCGCGGGTACAAGTTCCCGTTGGAGAAAGGGTGGTATCTGATGTACCGGAGATAATCCCCTTATACACCGCCCATCTCATCGGTGTAAGCGCCCATGAAACAAGAATTCGTCTTATTCTTATAAAACCTAGCTCCCTTCTCAAAAAATGGGTTATGCTCCGCTCAAAATCGCGCCACGCGCCGCAACTGATCACCCCCCTATGAAATCAGGTTCTTTTTTCAGGTTCAACCATATTATACCACACCCTTTATTTACTTGTCAATCTGATGAATCAATTCCTTCTTGCCAGTCGCAATTTAGTCGTTTTGTTCAACAAAAAGCGGCGGCTGCTCCGGTCCCCGGCTCTTTCGAAGCCCTTGCCTTTTCCCCGAAATTTCGCTATACTATATGCCAGATCATTTGATACGAAAGAAATGAGGCAGCGCTATGAAACAGCAGCGGGAATACCCCATTGTCAATATCACCCCCAAGGCGGAGCGCTCCCTGCGGGGCGGCCACCCCTGGGTTTACGGCGAGGAGATCTGCGGCCTCCGGGGGGAGCCGCTGAACGGAGAGCTGGTGGACGTCTGCTCCCGGAACGGCGCCTATCTGGGCACCGGCTTCTATAACGACTGCTCCAAGATCACCGTCCGCCTCCTCTCCCGGAACGCCAACGACAGATTTGACGCCGCGTTCTGGCGCCGCCGGGTGGAGTACGCCGTCGCCTACCGCCGCGCCGTGATGCCCGGCCCGGATTTCCGGTGCTGCCGACTGATCCACGGGGAGGCCGACCAGTTCCCCGGCCTGACGGTGGACCGCTACAACGACCTGCTGGTGGCGGAGACCCTGTCCCTGGGCATGGAGCGGATCAAGCCCCTGGTTTTCAGCGCCCTGTGCCAGGTGCTTTCCGACCAGGGGGAGCGGATCTCCGGCATCTATGAGCGGAACGAATCCTCCATCCGCCGCCTGGAGGGGATGGAAACGGGGAAGGGCTGGTATCCCATCGGGGGCCTCCCCACCCCCCAGAGGCCGTTCACCGAGATCACCGAAAACGGAATCCTCTACGGGGTGGATGTGGAAAACGGCCAAAAGACCGGCTTCTTCCTGGATCAGAAATACAACCGGCAGGCCGTGGCCCGGATCGCCTCCGGCAGGCGGGTGCTGGACTGCTTCACCCACACCGGCTCCTTTGGCCTGAACGCCGCCAGGGGCGGCGCCGCCCATGTCACCGCCGTGGACATTTCCGCCGACGCCATTCGGATGGCGGAGTACAACGCCAGGCGCAACGGGCTGGAGGGCCGGATGGACTTTCTGACCGCCAATGTGTTTGACCTGCTCACCGATCTGGCGAACCGGAAGTGCCGGGATTATGATTTCATCATTTTAGACCCTCCGGCCTTTACCAAGTCCCGCCAGACCGTCAAAAGCGCCAGCCGGGGCTATAAGGAGATCAACCTGAAGGCCATGAAGCTGCTGCCCCGGGGCGGCTATCTGGCCACCTGTTCCTGCTCCCACTTTATGACCGGCCAGCTTTTCCAGGAGATGCTCCGCTCCGCCGCTGCGGACGCCCAGGTTTCCCTGCGTCAGATTGAGGCCCGCCAGCAAGGCCCGGATCATCCCATCCTCTGGAACGTGCCTGAAACCGATTATCTGAAATTCTACCTGTTCCAGGTAGTATAAGCGCAAAAATTCCCCTCCGCCGAAAGCGGAGGGGAATCCTGTTTTTGAGACGTATTTTATTCCTCGTCCTGGTAGTCAGCTTCGTCCGCCTCATCGTCATCGACGATTTCCAGGGAAAACAGCTGGCCGCAGGCCTCACAGCGGATATCTCCGTCCAGCAGAGAATCCTCATCCAGGGTCATCTGCTCGCCGCACTGGGGGCACTCCACCACATAATAGACACCGTCCTCATCCTCCAGCTCATCGGCCTCGGCATAGTCGTCCTCGTCGGCTTCGTCCTCCTCTTCCTCGCCGCCAGCGTAGATGTCCTCCAGCGCCATCAGCTCCTCGGAGACCTCGTCCAGCTCCTCATTGACTAAGTCAATGTTATCCGACATCTCAGCCAGCTGGCCGCCGATCTCCTGCAGCACATCCAGCACAGCCATCAGCAGCCGCGCCTCCTTGGAGGTCTCCTTCTGGATCTCCATGCCCTCAGCCAGGCCCTGCAGATGGGCAATCTTTTCCGCAATAGTCATGTGAAAAACTCCTTTCAAATCCCCTGAAAAGGAAACGCCCCTCCCGTAGCGTGGCAGGGGCATTTTCTTAAATGATATATTACTTGCAGCGGGCCATATACTCGCTGGTACGGGTGTCGATCTGGATGCGGTCGCCCTCGTT
>CAZVVH010000070.1:0-8447 GCA_964630475.1 uncultured Oscillospiraceae bacterium
TTGCCCAGGTAGCGGTTGGACATGGCAGAGCACTCAATGTGCCATCCGGGACGTCCCTTGCTCCAGGGGGAGTCCCAGGAAGGCTCGCCGGGCTTGGCCGCTTTCCACAGGGCGAAGTCCAGGGGGTTCTCCTTCACATCGTTGACCTCGATGCGGGCGCCGCTCATCAGGTCCTCAATGGGCTGGTGGGACAGCTTGCCGTAGCCCTGGAATTTCAGGGTGCGGTAATACACGTCGCCGTTGGCGGCGGGATAGGCATAGCCCTTGTTGATCAGGGTCTGCACCAAGTCGATGATCTGCCGGATGTTTTCCGTAGCCTTGGGATGGACGGTGGCGGGGCGAACCCCCAGGCCCTGGGCGTCAACAAAGTACTCCCCGATATATTTCTCGGAAACCTGGCTGAAAGAGATGCCCTCCTGGATGCTCTGCTTGATGATCTTGTCATCCACGTCGGTGAAGTTCTGGACAAAGGTTACGTCATAGCCCCGATACTCCAGATAGCGGCGGAGCACGTCGAACATGATGATGGGGCGGGCATTGCCCACATGGATATAGTTATAAACGGTGGGGCCGCAGCAGTACATCCGGACCTTGCCCTCTTCGATGGGCACAAACTCCTCCTTGCGGCGGGACATGGAATTGAAAATCTGCATGATGAATCACTCCTTATATTAAGATGAGCGGAAGGGATAAAAAAACACCTCTGCACAGGGCAAGAGGCGTCAATCGCGGTTCCACTCTTTTTTCTCACTTGATAGGCTCTATAACGGGACCCTCCCGGCCGACATTGCCCGGCACGCTCCCGGATGCACTTCACGACTGCCTCCATACAGCGGCTTTCAGCCGGTGACCGCTGCTCTCTGACTGGACGGTGCTGTCGCTACTCTTTCCGTTCAATGCGCTATTTATACACTGGCATCATACCACACCCCTTTTCCCTTTGTCAAGGGAGGAAATGGGATTGTGGTTCCCGGATCTTTTTCAAAGTTCTGGCGGAAACGGTTGCAATTTTTTCGAATTGCGTTATAATTGTGTATTATTATAATCATAATGGAATGTACAAGGGATGAGGAGTGATTCAAATGGCGGAAGAAAAGATCATCGGAGACGCTGTGGAAGGGGTCTCCATGGCCCAGAATTTCATCCATGATGCCATCGACGAAGAACTGGCCCCGGGCGGCCGCTGCGAGGGACTGCGGGTACACACCCGTTTCCCGCCGGAGCCTAACGGCTATTTGCATATCGGACACGCGAAGGCCATCTATGTGGACTTCGGCACCGCCGCCAAATACGGCGGCATCTGCAACCTGAGAATGGACGACACCAATCCCACCAAGGAGGATGTGGAATATGTGGACGCCATTCAGGAGGACATCAAGTGGCTGGGCTATGACTGGGATGACCGGTTCTTCTATGCCTCCGACTACTTTGAACAGATGTATGAGTACGCTGTGGAACTGATTAAGGCGGGCAAGGCCTATGTCTGTCAGCTGACCCCCGAGGAGATGAGCGCCAACCGGGGTGACATCAACACTCCTGCCGTGTCCCCCTATCGGGACCGCCCCATGGAAGAGAGCCTGGATCTGTTCCAGCGTATGCGGGCCGGGGAGTTCCCCGACGGCGCCATGACCCTCCGGGCCAAGATCGACCTGGCCAGCGGCAATTTCAATATGCGCGATCCGGCCATCTACCGTATCAAGCATATGCCCCATCACCGCTCCGGCGACAAGTGGTGCATCTATCCTATGTACGACTTTGCCCACCCCATTGAGGACGCCCTGGAGGGGATCACCCACTCTCTGTGCACCCTGGAGTTTGAGTCCCACCGGCCCCTGTACGACTGGGTCATTGACAACATTTCTATCCCCTATCACAAGCCCCGCCAGATCGAGTTCGCCCGGCTGGGCATCAACTACACCGTCATGTCCAAGCGGAAGCTGCGCCAGCTGGTGGAGGAGCACCGGGTCTCCGGTTGGGACGACCCCCGCATGCCCACCATCTGCGGCCTGCGCCGCCGGGGCTATACCCCTGCCGCGATTCGGGCCTTCTCCGAGCAGATCGGCGTGGCAAAAGCGGACTCCACTGTGGAGTTCTCCTTTCTGGAGCACTGCCTCCGGGCGGACTTGGACAACACCGCCCAGCGGGTCATGGCGGTTTTACGCCCTGTGAAGTGCACCATCACCAACTACCCAGAGGGCCAGTCCGAGACCTTCGAGATTGAAAACCACCCCAAGCGCCCGGAGCTGGGTACCCGCACCGTCACCTTCTCCCGCAGCCTCTATATTGAGGCAGACGACTTTATGGAGGAGCCGATCAAAAAGTATAAGCGTCTCTCTCCCAACGGCCTGGAATGCCGCCTGAAGGGCGCCTATGTTATCAAGTGCACCGGCTGCGTCAAGGATGAGAACGGCAACGTGATGGAGGTTCTCTGCGAGTACGATCCCCAGTCCCGGGGCGGCGATCCTGCCGACGGCCGCAAGATCAAGGGCGCTGCCATCCACTGGGTAGACGCCGCCACCGCCGTGGACGCGGAGATTCGCCTGTATGACAATCTGTTCTCCGATCCGGAACCGGATGCCGCAGGCAAAAACTTCCTGGATTGCCTGAATCCCAACTCCCTGGAAGTGCTGCCCGGCTGCAAGGTAGAGGCCTCCCTGGCCGGCGCCGCCTTCCCCACCTCCTATCAGTTTATGCGTCAGGGCTATTTCTGTGTGGACAACCGGGACTCCAAGCCCGGCAGCCCGGTATTTAACCGGGCGGTGTCTCTGAAGGATTCCTTTAAGCCTGCCAAATAAGGACAGAACATGATGTACAGCTTTATCAACGACTATTCCGAGGGATGCCATCCCAGAGTGCTGGAGGCCCTGGTTTGCACCAACCTGGACTCCACCGTGGGCTACGGAATGGATGAGCACTGCGCCAACGCGGCCCATCTCATTCGTGCTCGGATCCAGTGTCCCGATGCTGCCGTCCACTTTCTGGTGGGCGGCACCCAGGCCAATGCCACCTGCATTTCCGCGTTTCTGCGCCCCCATGAGGCGCCCCTGTGCGCCGCCACCGGCCACATCAACACTCATGAGACCGGCGCTGTGGAGGCTACCGGCCACAAGATTCTCACCCACCCCAGTGAGGACGGCAAGCTGACCCCCGCCATGGTGGAGACCATGGTGGCCGCTCAGACCGATGAGCATGTGGTCAAGCCTGGCCTGGTCTATATCTCCCAGTCCACTGAGCTGGGCACCGTTTATTCCAAGGCGGAGCTGGCCGCCCTGTCCCAGTGCTGTAAGAATCTGGGGCTGTACCTGTTTTTGGACGGCGCCCGCCTGGCCTGCGGCTTGGCTGCCAGCGATCTGGAGCTGGCCGACCTGCCCCGTTACTGCGACGCCTTTTACATCGGCGGCACCAAGAACGGCGCCCTGTTTGGCGAAGCCGTGGTCATCGTCAACCCCAAATTGAAGGCGGACTTCCGCTGGTATATCAAGCGCCACGGCGGCATGCTGGCCAAGGGCCGCCTGCTGGGCATCCAATTTGAGGAGCTGCTGAAGGACGACCTGTATCTGGAGCTTGGCCGCCACTCCAATCGGCTGGCCCAGAAACTGCAGTCCGCCCTGGTGAAGATGGGGATCCCCATGCTGATCCCCTCTCCCACCAATCAGATTTTCCCGGTGGTTCCCAACGAATGGCTCCCCCGTCTGCGGGAGCTGGTTCGCTTTGAGGTCTGGGCCTCCGGCCCGGAAAAGACCGCCATCCGCTTTGTCTGCTCCTGGGCCACCCAGGAAGCGGATGTGGACTCCTTCCTGGAGATCATGAAAGCCTTCTAAGGATAAAGTAAGGGGCTGTCTCACCAAAAGCTGAGACAGCCCCTTGATTCAATTATAGTTCCACATTAAGACCCATAAACCACCACCGGATATCCGGGTTCGACATTCTCGTAAATGGTCTTTGCCGCAGACAGGGGCAGGTTTACACAGCCATGGGACCCATTGGTCTTATAGATGGAGCCGCCATAGGAGGAGCGCCAGCCGTCGGCATCGTGGAGTCCCACGCCCCCATTAAAGGGCATCCAGTAGGTCACCGGGGACTCATAGCCGTTTGTCTCCATGGTGCCCAAGGTAGCGGGGCTTTTCTTATAGGAGATGGCCCAAACGCCATTGGAGGGCGTTGCCCGCTCGCTGTTGTTGGCTGTTCCGGTGACACAGTCGGTTTCCAGAATACATTGGCCTTTTACATAGAGATACACCTTCTGGTGGGTGATATCCACCTCTACATAGGTGGAGCCAATATCATTAGTGGCCCGGGATGCTCCATAATGATAATATTTCGGCTCAGTGGTTACCACTGTACCGGCACGGATTTTCTCCACCAGATCAGCGGTGGTGGTATCCCGGTACAGCTTCCAGCCGAAATTGCCGTTGGGCAGGGTCACGGTGTTGCCGGCGTGGGTGACAAAGGTATGGGGTACGCCGTAGGTATCCGTCTCATTGCCCATCTGATCCACCCAAGCGTAGACCTGATCCTCGTCCAGATCCCAGTTCCCCGCATCATCCTGAACCAGCCAGTTCACGATCTTGCTGCCATCACAGACATAGGTGCGGTCAGAGAAGTCATAGGTGATGGAAGCCTTGGTGAAGGTCTGGATCTGTGCCAGCTGGGCATTCAGGTTCGCATCGTCCTCTGTGACCGCAGGGCTGGAATAGACCCCCGCTCCCTCCAGATCAAGGGTTTCGTCCCCATTTTCCAGAGCTGCCGCAATCAGCCCCCGGGCTTTCTCCGCATCCAGGGTGGTGCCGGCCACGGACTCGGTGATGTAGTAATCCGTCTCTCCCTTTAAAAGCTGGGAATCCACCGGCGCAATCATTTGGCTGGTGTCCAGGCAGGTCAGGGCATCGATACAGGCGTCCACCTGGGCCTGATCGTAGCTGCGAACCAGGCCAATTTCGGAATCTTCCGATTGGAAATACTGCCGGATCAGGGACAGCTTACTGGAATTCTGGCTGTCCAGAACCGCCTGAATGGCCGCTGTATCCGGACGCTCCGCCAGGCTGATTTCTTGGCCGGTAATCCTCTCTTCACTGCCCCGTTCCACGATATTCAAAACATACTGGCCCTGGTCCACTGTAATGGCGTCATAGGCCTCCGCAGCCGTCATGCCGCCGCAGTCAATGTTGTTCAGGTAGGTATTCTTAAAGAAGTGAGTTTCATCAAAGGCGCCGCCGTCCTTCAGGATATAAGCGCCGGCGGCCGCTGCGGCAATCACAAGGGCCGCCACGGTACAGCCGCTGACCAACAGCACGATCTTCCCTTTCTTATGGGACTTTTCCGCCTCCGGAATCTCTCTGGCGGGCTGGTATTCATTTTTTTCTTTTTTGCCCAAAGTATTCACGACCAATCTAAAAAACCAAGCTGCGCTGGGCAGCAGACAATCTCATCTATCTCTGACAAGGGTTCATTCCCCTTTGACACCCACATTATACCACCCGCCCTCTGCTTTTTCCATTACTTTTTCCTTAAGTTTTAGGCGTACCCTGTTTCCAAGATGTAAAATAGTTGTAAACAGGGGTGGGCGGGGAATTTGCCCGAAAATTTGAGGGGCGCTCCCCCTTTCATGGTTCGGAAAAAACGCAGGAACTTCAATCAGGCAGGGACCTTTCCGCTACCGCTCTTTCATTTTTTATGATATACTGATATTGTGTCTCAATGAAATGCTTTGCTTTCATTGAGAAAGCCGTGTGCTGCGCACCCTGGCATCGTGCGTTTGCATGCTGCGCCGTCTCATAAAAACTGAACGCACTTCGTGCTATAAAAAGCTTTTCAAGCTTTTAATCAGTTTTAGTATAAGATTATCACCCTATGAACAAAGCAAGGAGGCGTTTCTATGCTCTTTCTCTTTTTCCTGTCCGTCGTTCTCTTCGCACTGTGCATCTTTCGCTCCATCTATCTGATCGCAAAGAAGCAGTTCAGCTCCCGTCAGGCCTCGGTCTATCTGCTTTTGCTGGGCTTCTATCTGAGTATCTTCTGCCTTCGTTTCGCGGTGGAGCTTTACATGCACCGCAATCCGGAGGAGCTATACAGCAGCCTGAATGGCCTGGAGCTTTTCCTGGACAGCGCCGTTCACTCCCTGCAGACCTTCAGCATGGATGAGGATTACACCCTCTATCTGAGCTGGCTGCGCACCCTTTCCATGGATCTGATCCCCTCCGGGGCCTTTGCGGCCTTTATGGGCGGCCTCAGCTCCATCCAGAACATCATGGCTCCCATCATTGGCGGCGCCATCCTGCTGGATCTGCTGAGCAACCTTTTCCCCCGTTTGGCCCTGTATATCCAGAGCCTTCGCCCCAAGTATGTCTTCTCCGAGCTGAACGAAAAGGCGGTTTGCCTGGCAGAAAGTATTGCCGCAGATCCGGACTTCTCTCCCAGCATCGGCGGAAAAGGTGCGCCCGGCTCCTCCCGCCGGGGCCACCAGCGGAAATGCATCATCTTTACCGACACCTATGTGGACAAAGACAACGAACGGGGCGCCGAACTCTTACAGCGGGCCAAGCGCCTGGGCGCTGTCTGCCTCTCTGACGACATATCCACCCTGCGTTTGTACGGCTTTTCTCCGGTGACCTATCTGCTGATGGATCAGGATGAAACCAACAATCTCAACACCGCCATCGCCCTGGCCGAGAAAACAACGGCGAAAAACGGCAGCCCCTGCCGCACCTATCGCAAGCGGTGCGGCGCCTCTCCCGACGTGCAGATTCTCTTCTTCTCCCAGAACGACACCTCTGCGGACCTGGTGGCCAAGGTCTACAAGCAGGGCAAAGAAAAACGCATTGATCCCAAGCTTACCGTTAAGGTGGTTCGGGAGGACACCAGCCTGGTCTATGACATTCTGGATCAGTGCCCCCTCTATCTTCCCCTACTGTCCCAGATCAAGGCGGAAAAGGCCGCCGGAACCCCTCCCGCTCCCAAGAAGCTGTCCGTCCTGGTGGTGGGCAGCTCCACAATCAGCCGGGAGATGATTCAGGCCTCCTACTGGTGCGGACAGCTACTGGATCCGGACTCCAAGGAGCCGATTCCTCTGGAGATTCACGCTGCGGTCCCCGGCCTGCCTGACCAGTTCGCCCAGGAGTTGGCCCAGCTGATGCCCGGCGTCAAGATGGGCGAAGCCGCCGCTTCGGATCCCTACGCCCAAATCTGGTTCTATTCCATGGATGAAGAGGGGGCCTCCCTGGACACCCTGTTCGCCAATCATCCCTGTCTAAATAACTGCAACTACATTCTGGTGGCCGTGGACAGCGGTCCCAAAAACCTGAACATCGCCCAGTGGCTCCAGCGCAAATATGCCCTGATCCATCTGAAGGATAACTACAATCCGGTTCAGGTGCTCTACATTGTGGAGGACAATTACCTGTGTGACGCGCTGAACCTGAACAGGCAGCCCAATTGCACCGCCGTTGGCAAGCTGGCGGGCCGATACAGTACCCAGAACGTATTCACCCCTGAGCTTGAGGAACGGGCGGTCCATGGCAGCAACAAGGACGAGGACTTCCTCCTGGATGAGTACAACCGCCGCTCCAAGACCTCCTCCACCATCCACGCCAGGTACAAAATCTTCTCCGTAGCTCCCGATTTGTTGGAGCCTGACACCGGCAAGGTTCAGGCCGGCCTGACCCGGGAACAGCTGGACAGCACACTGAAGGATCGGTATTCCGGCTATCGGAAGCCGGAGGACGGCGAGTTGGACGGTTGGGATTATCTGGCCTGGCTGGAGCACCGCCGCTGGAACGCGTACACCTTCTCCATCGGCTATCGCTGTCCCAGCGATGAGACGCTTCAGACTTACTTTGCCAGCAGCCCCACTTCAACCGATGCAAAAAATATCACCCTCAAGCTCCACCCCTGCCTGGTGGACAGCCGCTGCACCCATAGGCCCATCGGCTGTCAGGCGTGGATGGAGGAGACCCCTCCCGCGAGCTATGATGAACTGGATCAGTTCTCGCTCCTCTTCAATCGGATGATGCAGGAGAAGTTCAAGGCCCGGGCAGAAGAGCTGAAAGCACGGGCCGGGGAGGTTGAGGCCTATCTGAAATCTCAGGGCTACTCCATCCGAAACGGCTGTCTGTACGGCCCGGGACAGGACTATTTCCGGGGCCTCAGCAGCGCCGGGAACAGCGCCATGAGGGAAGCGCTGAATCTGAGCAAAACAGACGTCAAGCTGCTGCTTCCCACTGATTTCAAGCAGTATGACTACAACTGCATCAGCGATATCCCCACCTTTGCAATCCCCAAATGACAGAATTGAAACGGGGCTGCCTCCCCTTTTTGAGAGACAGCCCCGCGATTTGTTATAGATATTTATTTTAGCAGCACTTCCCGGCTCCTCCAATTGCCAAAGAGGTAATAGCCCCAGCCCAGCACCTGCCCCAGCAGAATGGAAAGGCCGATTCTGCCCAGGACGC
>CAZVVH010000070.1:8547-9817 GCA_964630475.1 uncultured Oscillospiraceae bacterium
CCCCAGCCCAGCACCTGCCCCAGCAGAATGGAAAGGCCGATTCTGCCCAGGACGCCGTCCAGAATGGCGATAATCAGATTCAGGGTGGTAAAGCCAACGCCGTTAATATGGGCCAGCGGGGTGACCATCAGGCAGAAGGCCAGATACAGCCGGAACGCGGCCAGCATATAGGGCCTGGCCAAGGCCAGAACCTCTGTTTCTGTGGCCTGGGTGAAGAAGCCGATGATCTGTTCCGGGAAGAAAACCACTGCCACGCCCACCAACGCAAAAAACAGGACACAGACCAGATTGCTGACCCGGTTCACCCCCTTGACCCGATCCATGTTTCGGGCCGCGAAGTTTTGGGCAATCATACTGCTGCTGGCCGTCTGCATGGAGGTGGTAATCACGCTGACCAGGGAGTTCAGCTTGGAGCCGATGCCCGTGATGGCGGAGGCCGCAATGCCGCATACGTTGATAAAAGAGGTCACCATAGCCGCGTTCATAATCACCAGGGGAGCGCTCAGCTTCCAGATGGCCCCGTGGGTGGCTCCATCAATTTTAAAGCTGGCTGGCTTAAAGTCAAAGCCAAAGGCCTCCCTCTGCTGGTACAGGCAAGCAAAGCCGCAGAGAAAGCTGATAATCTGGGCAATGGAGGTGGCCCATGCCGCGCCCACAGCCCCCAGCGGAAAACCGCCACAAAGAGCAGGTCCGGCACCACATTGATACCGGCGGAGACGCCCAGAATAATCATGGGCGTTTTGAAATCGTCCACGCCCCGCAGAACCGCGCACAGGGTACCGCCTCCATAGACGAAAGGAATTCCGATACAGCAGATCAGCAGGTAGCTTCTGGCGGCAGCCAGCCTGAGCAGCACCAATCTGTTTGCGTATTGCGAGAATAATCCGGTAGCTTATAGTGATAGCCAGGGGAATTTCCTTTCTTTGGCAGTTATAGGTACAGCTGCCTTAGGAGCGGCCATCAATTTGACTACATCATATATTGCCGCCAAGGTAACTGGGCAGGAATTTACCGCCATGGATGCTGGTTTTGCTGCAGCTGCAGGGGCATTAACGGCTGTTTCAATCGGAGGGGTTAAATTGCCTGGTGCGGCTCTAAGTGGAGCGTATACAAGTGTAACTCTAATGCGAAACGACGTTGATCCAGGGGTAGCAATAGTATGTGGTGTTGTAAATGCGGCATATACCATTTCTAGTATAATTGATTTTAAATAGATTTACGTTATTTTCCTTCTGTGGTATACTATACCTATACCAAACATGGAGGTAAA
>CAZVVH010000071.1:0-9776 GCA_964630475.1 uncultured Oscillospiraceae bacterium
TGGAGCCGCCCTCGCCGTGATCCTTTGCTTCCTTGCGGTTGAAGCAGTAAGGCAGATCCCGGCCGTAATTGCGGTACAGAGAGGCGGAGCCGGTGACCACCAGGGGAATTCCCTTGTAGGCAGGGCCAAACAGGGCGGTGACGTCGTTCCCCAGGTTCTCATTCATGCAGGCGGCGTAATAGTCACCCAGCTTGGCGGCCTGTGCGCCGGTCTTGTAGTTGCCCGTGTTGATGAAATAAGGGGTCTTGCGGCCGGACTTGGTGACAAAGTCGCCGAAGGTGAGGACGCCGGAGCGTACCATAAAGGTAATAAACTCTTCTTTGTAAGTCATAGGGGTGAACCTCCTGGTAAAAATAGTTGGGCCAATTTTTGTAACTTGATTATAACAGAGAGAAACGAATTGTGCAAGGCGAAAGCTTGAGCTTGTCGAAAAAGCTCCAAAAGCTCTCTTGAAAATGCAGGCATTTTCTCCAATTCAGGCGGCTCGTGCCACCAAAAGGCGGCCACTTGCTGCGGCACACCCTGCTGCAGCGCACGTTTGCAGGCCGAGTAGGAAAGAATCCAAAGCACAGTCCTTGGATTCTTTATCATTTCACCTGCTTCCGTCAGCAAGCTGACGGAACTCTGCGAGGCTCTTGCAGACTAAATTTTCAAAAGTGTCTTTTTCTACAGCCTGGGTTTATGATATACTATATAACGCAATGACATATCGCGGTGAATTTTGCAGGAGGGAAAATCATGTCCGAGTTGAGAGATCGAAACGGCCTGACTGAGGCCGAATATTTGGCGGCTTACCGCCCGGGAGACTGGCCCCATCCGTCGGTGACTGCGGATCAGGTGCTGCTGTCTCGGGAGGAAGAGGGCTATTCTGTGCTGCTCATTCGCCGGGGCGGCCATCCCTGCCTGGGAAAATGGGCGCTGCCCGGCGGCTTCGTGGATTTCCAGGAGCCGCCTTGGAAGGCTGCGGTCCGGGAGCTGCAAGAGGAGACCAGCCTGGAGAACCTCCCTACCACGCTGCTGGGTGTGTTTGGGGATCCTGACCGGGATCCCAGAGGGTGGACCATCACCTGCGCCTACTGCACTCTGGTGGACAGAAGCCGGCTCCGGGCCAGAGCCGGGGATGACGCCCGGGAGGCCCAGTGGTTCCGTCTGTCCTGGACCCATCAGGGGGCGGAGCTGTTCCTTCGCCTGGACTGGGGAGAGGAGCATCTGACTGCCCGCCTGCGGGGGGACGTGGTGGAGAATCCTTTGGGCCGGGAGACCCGCTGGACTCTGCTGGAAAACGGCGGACTGGCCTTTGACCATGCCAAGGTGCTGGCCACGGCGGTAGACTGCCTGGAACAGCACACAAGGTGACATCGGAGGAGAACATGTATAAGGCAAAGCAGATGATCGTGGTGCGCCGCGATCTGAAAATGAGAAAGGGAAAAATCGCGGCCCAGGCCGGCCACGCCTGTGTGGAGGCGGTGTTGATGGCCCTGGCTAAGGAAGGGCGGCTGAAGGACGTGCAGGTGGTGGACGATAACTGGGTCACCCTGCCCCAGGGAGAGAAGGGACCCTCTCCTCTGACCGATTGGTTTCAATACGGCGTGGCGAAGGTCTGCGTCTATGTGGACGGAGAAGATGCCCTGCTGGACATTGCCAAACGGGCCAGGGAGGCGGGAGTCCTCTGTGCCCTGATCCGGGATGCGGGGATGACTGAGTTCCACGGTCAGCCCACCTATACCTGCCTGGCCCTGGAGCCTTTGGAGGCGGAAAAAGCGGACACCCTCACCGGCAGCCTGCCACTGTATTGAGGAGGAGCCTATGAAGGAAGTGTTGAAGAAGCGCCTGACCTGGGTGATCGCTGCGGTGATTCTCATTGTGGCGGCGCTGATCTTTATCCGCCCCCAGACACCCTTTGGGGGCAGAGATACCGGCACAGCGCTGTCCATTGAAAAGGTGGAGGTTTTCGGCCAGGATGTGACTGGGGAGATGGCGGACCAGCTCTATGAGATGCTGTGGGGCCTTCGTGCCAGCCACATGATGGACGAGGCCCAGGGCTGGAACGCGGAAACCTGCGCGGTGATTACAGGCGCCTACGACGCAGAGGAGTTTACTCTGGTTTTGGGAGACTATAGCGTACTGAACCTGGGGGAGGCGTCTTATCGGGTTCACAATGGCAGCGATCTGCTGGTGCAGATTGTGGAGCTGCTGCCTTAAGGGGAGGAAAGCATGCCTGGATTGATACATTTATACTGCGGCGATGGAAAGGGCAAGACGACCTGCGCCATGGGGCTGGCCCTGCGGGCCGCAGGGCGGGGAATGCCCGTGGTTGTTGCCCAATTCCTGAAAAGCGAGGATTCCGGTGAGCGGGACAGCCTGCGCCGGCTGGGGGGCGTCACCCTGCTACCCCTGCCAAAGCAGGTGACCTTCACCTTTCGCATGACCCCCGAGGAGCGGGCGGAGGCCAAGGAACAGAGCGCCCGTCGGTTCCGCACCGCCGTGGAGCGGGCCGAAGCTCAAAGGGGGGGCCTGCTGGTGCTGGACGAGATCTGCGCTGCCATTTCCACCGGGATGCTGGAGCTGAGTGAGGTGGAAGAATTCCTGGACGGAAAGCCGGAGGAGCTGGAGGTGGTGCTGACCGGCCGGGATCCGGCCCAGAGCCTGCTGGACCGGGCGGACTATGTCACAGAGATGCGGAAGAGAAAGCACCCCTTTGACCAGGGGATCACAGCACGGGAGGGCATTGAATATTGAGGCATGTGAATATTTTGATGAACAACCCGGGAGTGGATGCCAAGTGGTGCAGAAAGCACATCTCCCGCTATATTCGGCCCTATATGAAGGTGCTGGTGGTGCCCTTCTCCTTCCATGAGGATTATATCCCGGATGAGGAGGCCTGGCACAAGAGCTACGATCCCGGCCAAAAGGGCTATGAGGAAGTCGTTCGCCCCCTGGAGGGCCTGGGCATTTCCCGGGAAAATGTGGCCTTTGTCAACTACTATACCGACACCCCCAAGAGCTTTGGCCGCCTGCTCAATGAGACGGATGTGGTGGATCTGCTGGGGGGCTACCCTGACCGGCTCATGGACCGGCTGTGGGAGTTCGGCGCCATTTCCCAGCTTTCCGCCTTTCCGGGGGTGATGATGGGCTTCTCAGCCGGGGCCATGGCCCAGCTGGACTTTTTTCACGCCACGCCGGAAGAGGAGGATCAGGAGTTCTACTACTATGAGGGGCTGGACCAGATCGACGCCTTTGACCTGGAGGTACATTACACCGGAAGTGAGCTTCAGCAGGCCTGCATTGCCCGAACCCTGGAGGAGACCGGGCGGACGGTCATTGCCATGGAGGAACGGGGGGGCCTGATTCTGGATCGGGGACGGCTGATCCAGATGGGAAGGGTCCACTTCTTCAAGCCTTATGGGAGCTGATCGGGGCTTTGGAGGATGAGTCGCCCGATATCTGCAGGAACCGCGGGTATCGGGCGATTGAATTGTGCTCCGGGAAGCGCGGAAAAATTGAAATATATCGGGAATTCGTGTATAATATTAACCCGAGTATGCCGGTGAAGGAGAAGTGAAATGCACGATTATTTTTCCATTCGAATGGCCCCGGACGAGATCCGCGCCATCAGCAGCCTGGGGCTGGCCCATCTGGGGGACGCTGTCTATGAGGTGATGGTGCGGGGCTGGATGTGTGCCCACGGTAAGGCCACCGCCAAAAACCTGCACCGGGAGACGGTGTCCTATGTCTGCGCTCCGGCCCAGGCCAGGGCGGCGGAGAAGCTTCTCCCTTTGCTCAGCGAGGAGGAGGAAGGGGTGTTTCGCCGGGGGCGAAATGCCCATGTGGGCATGATTCCCAAGCACGCCACCCGGGGGGAATATATGCAGGCAACGGCGCTGGAGACGCTGTTTGGATATCTGTACCTGAATGACCGGAAGGAGCGCCTGAACCAGCTTTTCGCGGTCATCATGGACGAGGAGAAGGAGGGGACAGAGGATGCCCTTTGATGCAGTCTGCCTGATGGCAGTCACCGCCGAGCTGCAGGAGGCGGTGGTGGGCGGCAAGATCGACAAAATCTATCAGCCTGCCCGGGACGAGGTGGTACTGGCAATCCGGGGGAGCAAAGGGAATGTGAAGCTTCTTCTGACCGCCAATCCCTCCCACCCCAGGATCCAGCTGACTGCCCTGAACCGGGAAAACCCGGCGGTGCCGCCCATGTTCTGTATGCTGCTGCGGAAGCACCTGACCAATGCCCGGATCCTGTCTCTGACCCAGCCGCCCATGGAGCGGGTGGTGGATCTGAAGCTGGAAGCCCTGGATGAACTGGGCAGCCGGGTGGAGCGCCACCTGATTTTGGAGGCCATGAACCGCCGCGCCAACCTGATCCTGTTGGGGGATGAGGGGCGGATTTTGGACTGCCTGCGCCGGGTGGATGCGGAAATGTCCATTCGGCGGCAAGTGCTGCCCGGGCTGTTTTACCATCTGCCCCCCGCCCAGGAGAAGGTCAACCTGTTGGAACTGGAGGAGGAGGCGCTGCGCACACTCATAGAGGCCATGCCGGAAGAGGCAGAGCTGTCCGGCTGGCTGCTGGACACCTTCAACGGGCTGTCCCCGCTAATCTGCCGGGAGCTGGCCTATCAGGCAGGGGGCGCTGTGGATGTCCGCCTGCATCAGCTGGGGGAAAACAGCCGTGAGAAGCTTTTCCGCTTCCTACAGGGGGAGTTTGACAGGATCCGCAGGGGAGAATTCCACCCCTGGCTGATCTCCGACGGGGGAAAGCCCAAGGATTTCACCTATCGCCCCATTGGTCAGTACGGCGATGCCATGGAGGTGGCCCCTGGGGAGAGCTTTTCTGCCTTGCTGGATCAGTTCTATGCCCGCCGGGAAACCAGCGAGCGGGTGCGCCAGCTGGGTCAGGATATGATTAAAACCCTGACCAACGCCAGGGACCGCACTGCCCGGAAGCTGAATAACCAGCGGAAAGAGCTGGCAGGGACCAGGGATCGGGAGCAGCTGCGCCGGATGGGGGATATTATCACCTCCAACCTGTACCGAATGAGCCGGGGGATGAAGGTTTTGGAGGCGGAAAACTATTATGATCCGGTCTGCCAAATGATCCGGATTGCCTTGGACCCATTGCTGACCCCTCAGCAGAATGCGGCCAAGTATTATAAGGACTACAACAAGGCCAAGAACGCGGAGCACTTCCTGACGGAGCAGATTGCCAAGGGGGAGCTGGAGTTGGACTACCTGGAGTCGGTGCTCCAGTCGGTGAGACAGGCCGAGGGCGAACGGGACCTCAGCGAGATTCGGTCAGAGCTGGAGGAGTCCGGTTATCTGCGGCGGAAGCAGGTTCCAAAGGGCAAAAAGCAGCCCAAGCGGGCGGCCGGCAAGCCCATGGAGTTCCGCTCCACCACAGGGATGCGGATCTCGGTGGGGCGCAACAACACCCAGAACGATCAGCTGACCTGCAAAATGGCCTGCCGGAGCGATATTTGGCTGCACACCCAGAAGCTCCATGGCTCCCATGTGATCCTGCGGACGGAGGGGGAGACCCCGGACAACCAGTCCCTGACCGAGGCGGCCCAGCTTGCCGCCTACTACTCCCAGGCCAGGGAGGGTCAAAATGTGCCGGTGGACTACACCCCGGTGAAATATGTAAAGAAGCCCAACGGTGCCCGGCCAGGTATGGTGATCTATGAGACCTATTCTACCGCCTATGTGACCCCGGATCCGCAGCTTCCGGAACAATTACGGATTCATTGAAAAAGGAGAGCACACAAATGGCGATTAAATTGGTAAAGGAATATTTTAAGGGCACAGAGATGGAGGACAAGCTCTGCGAGCTGGCGGAGTCCAGTGCCACGGTGGAGCTGGCCGCCCAGGCCTTGGGCTGCGAGCCGGCCCGGATTGCAAAGACCCTGTCCTTCTTCATGGAGGAGCGCACCCTGCTTGTTGTGGCGGCTGGGGACGCCAAGGTAGATAACCACAAATACAAGGAGCGCTTCGGCGGGAAGGCCCGGATGATCCCCGGCCCGGAGGTGGAGGTCCGGGTGGGCCACGCCCCCGGAGGGGTCTGCCCCTTTGCTGTAAAAGAGGGGGTAGAGGTGTACCTAGATGAATCCCTGAAACGGTTTGAGGTGGTGTATCCCGCAGCCGGCAGCGGAAACTCCGCCATCCGCATGACCCTGCCTGAGCTGGAGAAGTGGTCCAAGGCCCTGGGCTGGGTGGATGTCTGCAAGGGCTGGCAGGCGGAGAACGGAGCGGGAGACTGCTGACCGGGAAAAAGCAAACACGCTGAATACGGCTGGCGGGCTTTCATGAATGAATAAACGCAAAAAACAGCGCTGTCTCACCTTCTTGTGAGGCGGCGCTGTCTGCATACTGGCTCCAAGCGGAAGTATTGAGACTAAAGCTTTTCGAAAAAACTTTAGTCTGATGCTGCAAAAAAACTGAAATTATTGTTGACATATAAAATATGTAGTAATATAATATAAAATGTAAGTAGAATATATGAATAGAATTGATATATAAAAAGTCTGGTCAAAGCCTTTTGGCGGGTTCTCATATAAGGAGGGGATTCAAATGCAGAATGAAGCCTAATGAAAACGTAAAGGGAGAACGATATTCAGAGAAAATGAGGAGGTACTTATTATGAAAAGAACTGTTTGTATGCTAATGGCCATTGTCCTTGCAATTGCGGCTATGAGTATTTCCGTATGCGCTGCGGGACAAAATCCTGCGAACTCCGGAATTGAGACCCAAAGTAGTGATGACCCGGGAGGAACGAATGGAGGTGGAACTTTACTGTTCCAGATGACGGCATCAAATCTTTCTTCGGGATCACTTCTACCGTCTGGTGGCAGCAAATACTTTACTGGGTCTAGTTTAACAAAACAATATGTTCAATATACAGGCACAGTAACCCACACATACGGGCTTTCGGTCCGCTGCGGAATTTGTTACTATAGTGATAACGATGGAAAGTATCTTCCTATAGAAGCTTCGATTGAGTACTTTGAGAGTGGAGTATATACTATAGGCCCTAAAGTCAGCAAGAGCTATTTTGTGCCATATACTAGCAAAAAATATTATGGTTTTATCAAAAATGATACTAGCACGGGAAAGGTTTCTGGAACTCTCAAGTTCTATGAGATCAACTGATAACGTAGTTTTGCTGGCTAATATATGCTATTTTGATTAAGCGGTATCGTTTAATCAAAAAGGTAAAGAAGTCGTTTTGCATAGCTCTTGCTGAAAAGGTTATAAACTTTTTCAGCAAGAACAAGCATAAGCCTATGAAAGGAGAACGATATGAAGAAAAAGGTGCCTTTTATCATTGGAGCCGTCCTGCTGCTGATATGTGCCGCTGCTGTGATATGCTTCTGGCTGACGCAGTACTCCGGTAATCATTACGATATGCCAGCTGGGGCTTGGAGGGTTACCAAGAACTATCTGAGTGATTATAAGGTGTCGACCGTGAAATCTGTCGAGCATATGTATTGGGGAGACCGGCAGGACATTAGGGAAGTCTATAAGGAATCCGGAGGTGTTCTTTATGATTACCAGATCGACTCGGTTGATAAGATCAATGATAACCTGTATAGCCTTACCCTTGAGATGAAAAGCTCAACTTCCGATGGAGAGTGGAAAAAAGTATATAATTTCGTTGGTTATATTGACGGAAAATGGTACTATATGAATACAGTTGATCTGGTCCCGGAGGAGATTTCCGAAAAGCTGGATCCTTCTCTATACGATTATGGTGACAACTCAATGTCCATTAATGAGGTTGTAATAATGCCTGTTGAAGATGAATGATATTCTGGATTTCCATAAAATTGGAAGCCGTTTTCTATGTGACAGCAAAAAGCAGCCCTTTTGCATTTCGCAGAAGGGCTGCTCATTCTATTCAATTGAAAACCCGCCCAGAGCTTCCGGGAAAAACTCGAATTCCATGATCTCTTTTGTGGCGGGGTGGGGAAAGGCCAGCCGGCAGGAGAACAGGGCCAGCGCTTCGTTGTCCTTGGCTCCATATTTTCCGTCCCCAATGAGGGGCCACTTCCGGGAGGCAAACTGGACCCGGATCTGGTGGGAACGACCGGTATGTAACCGGATCCGCACCAGGGAGCGGTCCGCCCTTGTCTCCACCACCCGATACTCTAAGGAGGCGGGCTTGACCCCCTTCCGCATCCGGGTAACCACGAAGGTTTTGTTTGTTCGGACATCCTTCCAGAGCAAATCCTCCAGAAAGCCCTGTGACGGCGCAGGACAGCCGTGAACAGCGGCCAGGTATTCCTTCCCCAGCAGGTTCTGTCGGACGGCTGCGGAGAGCTGGGCGGCTGCTGGCCTGGTCTTGGCGTAGACCATGATGCCGCCCACATTGCGGTCTAACCGGTGGATGGGGTAGGCCTGGGCTGTTTCCCCATTCAGCCTGAAATGGGCGTTTAGGCGGGTTATCAGGCTGTCAGAGCTGCCATCGGCGGCTTCGGACAACTGCCCCGGCTCCTTGACCACCACAACAATGGCGGAATCCTCATATAACATCTGCATGAGATATACTCCTCCCGAAGGTCAGCTCTGCTTTCCCCGCAGGCAGAGGGTGATGACAAACCACAGGGCCAGGTACAGCGTGATGGAAGCACCGGCGGAGGAGCCTGCATAGTAGCTGGTCATCAGGCCGGCCACGCCGGAGAGGATGGCCCCCAGCAGGGAGATCAGGTGATACTCCCGCATATTCCGGGCCAGGTTTCGGGCCGCGGCGCCGGGGAGCACCAACAGGGAGTTGATTACCAGCAGGCCCACCCAGGTCATGGACAGGGTCACCACCACAGCAATGGCGGAGGTGAAGAGCAGCTCCTGCCAGAACAGGTCGATGCCCCGGCTGTCCGCCAGCGCGGGATGGATGGCGGAGAGCATCAGCTTGTTCAGAGAGAAAATCCACAACACCACCAGCAGCAGGAGAATGGCCGCCAGCAGGCCGATCTTTCCCGGCTCAACGGACAAGATATCGCCAATCAGCAGGTTGTTAAATTTGGTGAAGGACTGGCCTCCCAGGGTGGAGATAAAAATGCCCAAGGCCACAGCAGTGGAGGAGAACACGCCGATTACGGTGTCCGAGGCCAGATTGGTGTGGCGGCGAACCAGAGTAAAGAGCACCGCCAGGAAAATGGCAAAGAGCACCGCGCCATACATGGGGTCGGCCAGGCCGCAGAGGGTGCCGATGGCCATGCCGGTGAAGGCGGAATGGCCCAGGGCGTCGGAGAAGAAGGACATCCGGTTGGTGACCACCATGGTAGACAGCAGGCCAAACAGGGGGGAGATCACCAGCACCGCCAGCAGGGCGTTTTTCATAAAGAACATGGAGCCAGGCTCCGCCCATTCAAAGGGGAGCAGGTCCGCGATTGCATACCAAAGATTCATTGGGCGCCTCCTTTGCCAAAGCGTGTGAGAAATACCTGGCGGAATTCCTCAGAAGCCATAACCCGCTCCGGTGTGCCCACCGTCAGCACCTGATGGTTGAGGAGGATAACCTTGTCCACCAAATGAAGGGTGTTAAAGTCATGGGTGGAGAGGAGGATGGACAGGTCGTATTTGGTGCGGATTTCGTCCAGCATTTCCAACAGCTGGCGCTCTCCGGTGATGTCCACGCCGCTCATAGGTTCATCCAGAATCAGGATGTTGGGCATCGGCTCCAGGGCCATGGCCAGCAGCACCCGCTGCAGCTCGCCGCCGGACAGGGTGCCGGCCTGCTTGTCGATTAACTCCTGTCCGTGGACCCGCTCCAGGCA
>CAZVVH010000072.1:0-9706 GCA_964630475.1 uncultured Oscillospiraceae bacterium
CGAGTTCATGGAGAAGCATACTGTTTCCAGGCTCATTGGCTCTCCCCCTGGCTATGTGGGCTATGACGACGCAGGCCAGCTGACGGAGAAGATCCGGAGAAAGCCCTATTCTGTGGTCCTGTTTGATGAGCTGGAAAAGGCCCACCCCGATGTGCTGAATATTCTCCTCCAGATTTTGGATGACGGCCAGGTTACCGATGCCCACGGCAGAAAGGTCAACTTTGAAAACACGGTCATTGTGATGACCTCCAACGCAGGCAGCGAGCGGAAGGAATCCTCCCTGGGCTTCAACCGCTCTGCGGCACAGGTCAGCCGGGAGCGCTGCATTGCCGCCCTGAACGAGTTCCTGCGGCCGGAATTTCTCAACCGAGTGGATGAGATCATTTGCTTCAACCGGCTGTCTGAGGAGAACTTCAAGGAGATCACCCGCATCATGCTGGGCGAGCTGGCCGATTCCCTGGGTGAAAAGGGCATTGCCTTCACCTATGACGACGAGCTGGTGAGCTACCTGGTGAAGAAGTCCTACTCCGAGGTTTACGGCGCCAGAAATCTGCGCCGCCAGATCCAGAAGGAGCTGGAGGACGCCATTGCCAGCCGGATCATTTTCGGCTATCAGAATCCGATCAGCGTGATTCACGGCTCCGCGGATGAAAACGGCGTGGTTCTCACCACAGATTAAACCTGATTGCTCTGAAAACCGGGCTTCTCAGAAAGAAAGTCCGGTTTTTTCTGCATTTCTTTGACGTTATATTTGACAAAATTTTTGGAGTTGTTTATAATTGAAAAGACGTGCCCTATGCGGAACATTGCCGACCGCACTGAATTTACGATCAGGAGCTTAATGCTGTTATGAATTATATGGAAAATTTGGAAAATCAGGAAATTGCCCAGCAGCTTCAGGAGGTATGTGAGCGTTTCCGAATCCCCGGTCGGGTTTGCGCTTACCGGCTGATTACCTCCGGAAATATCAATATTACCTACGAGGTGGTCTGTGAGTCAGAGCAGAACGGGGAGACGGTGCGGATCCCCTATATTGTCCAGAAGGTGAATCAGTACGTGTTCCAGGATCCGGTGAGCATGATGCGCAACATCGACCTGGTCACCCAGCATATCATGGAAAAGAACCAGCGCAATGGTAAAAATAACCGCCGGACCCGGCTGCATTTTCACCACACGGCGGAGGGAAAGAACTATTTCTTCACTGAAAAGGGCGACTTTTGGCGGCTGACCAACTATGTGGCGGATTCTGTGGGCTTTGATGAGACGAGTGACCCCAAGGTCCTGTGCATGGTGGGAATGGCCTTTGGCCAGTTCCAGGCCCAGCTCTGCGATTTTGACGCCAGCCAGCTGACAGAGATTATTCCCAATTTCCACAACACCGCCAAGCGGTTGGACACCTTTTTTAGCCACGTGGCGGAGGATCCCTGCGGCCGCTGCGGAGAAGTGGAGGCAGAGATCGCGTTTCTGCGCAGCCAGCGGAAGCGGGCCAGTGCGCTTTCCCGGAAGTATGAATCCGGTGAGCTGCCTGCCCGTGTGACCCATAACGACACCAAGTCCAACAATGTGATGCTGGATAAGGACACACTGCAGCCCCTGGTAGTCATTGATCTGGATACGGTGATGCCCGGGCTTGCCGCCTATGACTTTGGCGATGCGGTACGCTTTGCGGCAAACACCGCCAGTGAAGAAGAGAAGGACATCTCCAAGGTCTCCTTGGATCTGGAGCTGTATCGGGCCTTTGCAAAGGGCTATATCGCCGCAACAGCCAATTTCCTGACAGAGAAGGAGATTGGCTCCATGGCCAGCGGCGCTGTGACGATCACCATAGAGTTGGCTTCCCGGTTCTTGGATGACTATATTACCGGCGACCATTATTTCAAAACGGTTTATCCCGGACAAAACCTGGTGCGCACCCGGGGCCAGATTGCCCTTGCCAAGGATATGATTCAGAAGTTTGACCAGATGGAGCAGATCGTCTGGCAAATTGCCAAAGGTTGTACAGATTGTTCTGATTAACGATTATTTAGCCTCACTCTGCAAGGCAGGGTGGGGCTGGCTTTGTCCTGGAAGGAGTGACGATGATGGAAGAGAAAGATGTGATAGCGGAAGAGCAAACCATGGTCAGGGACCTGACAGAGGGAAGCGTCTGGAAAAAGCTGATTACGTTTGCCCTGCCTTTCATGCTGGCCAATTTGCTCCAGACGGTCTACACCATGGTGGATGCGGTGATCGTTGGCCGCTATGTGGGGGCGGAAGCCCTGGCAGCGGTGACTAATTGCGGCACGCTGAACGATTTTTATATGCTGCTGGGCATGGGCTTTGGTTCTGCCGGTCAGGTGCTGATCGGCCAGTTTGTGGGACAGAGGGATTTTAAGGCGGTCAGTCAGACCATTGGCTCTCTGTTTACCTTCCTGTTCTGCCTGGGGGCGGCGGCCATGATCTTTTGCATCTCCCTGCTGGAGCAGCAGCTGAACTGGCTGAATATTCCCGCAGAGTCCATGGCGGATGCGCGGTCCTATACCCTGACCTGCATCTGCGGCATTATTTTTATCTATGGTTACAACTGTGTTTCCAGCATTCTTCGGGGAATGGGGGATTCCAAGCGGCCACTGATTTTCGTGGCCATTGCCTCAGTTATGAATTTGGTGCTTGACCTGTTTTTTGTGGTTGGACTGAATCTGGGGGCCTTTGGCGCGGCGCTGGCCACGGTGATGGGACAGGGCTTCTCCTTTGTGGTCTCCATCATCTACCTGTATCACCACCGGGTGGCCTTTGGCTTTGACTTCAAGCCTGCCAGCTTTATTCCCGCCAGGGGGACGCTGAAAATGCTGCTGCGCTTGGGAGCGCCTATGGCGCTGCAATTTTCCGTCATCACAATTTCTATGCTGTATGTGAACTCTCTAATTAATGTCTACGGCGTGGCTGCGGCTGCCGTCACTGGCGTTGGTGCCAAGCTGGAGAGCTTCCTCCGGGTTGTGTCAAACTCCATGGGCACAGCTGGCTCCGCCATGGTGGCCCAGAGCCTGGGCGCGGAGAAAAAGGAACGGGTTCCCAAGGTAGTCAACTGCGTCCTCCTTGTGTGTCAGGCCTATGCGGCGGTTTGCTGCCTGATTATCTTCCTGTTCCCCAAAGGCGTGTTCGGGCTGTTCAGCACCTCGGAGGAGGTGCTGGCAATGGCGCCCCAGTATCGCGGCGTGGCTATTGTGACCTACCTGGGCTTTGGATTCCGCTCGGCTTATAATGCGGTGGTCAACGGCATTGGTTTCGCCTCTCTGGGCCTGGTCAGCGGTATGATGGATGGCGTTGTGGCAAGAATTGGCTTGGCCCTGCTGTTTGGCAGCGTGCTGGGCTATGGGATCCAGGGCTTCTGGTATGGCAGCGCCATGGCGGGCTATATTTCAGCGGCCATTGTGGGAGTATACTATTACAGTGGAAGGTGGAAGAATCACCGGCTGATTACCCAGCGATAAAACATGATTTCAAATAGAGACCAAAACGCACCGCTTGCAAAAGCGGTGCGTTTTGGTGTGAAAGTGAAATGTGAGAGGGTTATCAATCAGAATTTCTGATGAACAACTACGTATATCATACTATTTGTGGCCTTTTTCGTCATGGATTTTATGCTAAAGTGCCGGGATAGGATTTGTGCGTTTTAACAGGATTTCAGCTCGTCCGGATCCAGCCGCACTACCTCCAGCTTCTGCTGCAGGGCATAGGCCAGGGTTTTCATGGTGCCCCCTGGGGTGCCGTTAAAGACGGCGATAATGCGGGCGGAGCGGGAAACCATATAACGGTCCCTCCGAAGCATGCACTGGGAGTCATAAAAGGGTTGGATTACGGTTTCCAGATCGCATTGGGTGCAGAGCCGCCGATGGCGCTCCCGCTGGACGGCGGACCAGTGTTGGGTTTGCTGGGAACAGGGGATGGCAGCCTCCAGCGTCACATCTGGACAGCGCTCCCGGAGCTTCAACACCGCCTCGCAAAAATAGAGGTCACAGCCCAAGGCCATTCCGCAGAGAAAATGGCGGTAGCCGTCCTGATAGGCCTGCTCCAGGGCTAGATCCAGCCAGTTTTTCAATGCCAGGCAGCGGGGATCCCATTCGTTGCCGCGCCAGGGCAATTTGTTGGGGCGATGCCCGGTAAAACAGCAGCAGAGGGACCGGTCTTGTGGAATGGGCATGGGCACACCTCCTCTTTCCTGGGGCTATTCTAAAGGATTTTCATTTCATTGTCAACATAAAATCAAACGTTTGTTTGAATTTGCGGGCAAGGTATGTTATACTGAAACCGGGAGGAGATGAGGAGATGGATCGCACCATTCTGCACTGTGATATGAACAGCTTTTTCGCGTCAGTTGAGCTGCTGGAGTACCCGGAGCTGCGGGACAAACCGGTGGCTGTTTCCGGAGATCCGGAAACGCGGCATGGAATCATTCTGGCCAAGAATGAGCCGGCGAAAAAATACGGCATTCAGACGGCGGAGACCATCTGGCAGGCCCGGAAGAAGTGTCCGGAGCTGATCCTGCTGCCCGCCCACCACCATAAATACCGGGAGATCTCCCGGAAAATCAATGAGATCTACCTGCAATATACAGACCTGGTGGAGCCATTTTCGGTAGACGAGAGCTTTCTGGACATCACCGGCACCATGCACCTGTTCGGCGGAGACCCGAAGGGGATCGCGGATGAGATCCGCCGGAGGGTCCGTCGGGAGCTTGGGCTGACCCTGTCGGCGGGGGTTTCCTTCAATAAGGTGTTTGCCAAGCTGGGCAGCGACTACAAAAAGCCCGACGCCACCACTGTGATTCCGCGGGAAGCCTATCAGAAGATTGTCTGGCCCCTGCCTGTGACAGACCTGCTCTTTGTGGGGCGGGCAGTGAATCAGACCCTGAAGGAATATGGAATTTGCACCATCGGCCAGTTGGCGGCCACCCCTCGGGAGTCCTTGGTGCTTCTGATGGGCAAGCAAGGTGGCCAGCTCTACGAATATGCCAACGGCTTGGAAAACAGCCCGGTGCTGCCCTACGGTCAGTGGCAGCCGCCCAAGTCCGTGGGGAACGGCCTGACATTTCGGCGGAACCTGATGGGGGAGGAGGAGATCTATCCCTGCCTTCTCAGCCTTTCCGATGATGTGGCGGTCCGGCTGAGAAAGCAGGGCTTAAAGGCCCGCACCGTGCAGCTGCAGATTCGGGATCCCTATTTCAAGACCATCTCCCGGCAGAAGCCTCTGAAAAATCCCACGGATCTGAGCCGGGAGCTTGCGGATGAGGCCATGGAGCTGTGCAGGGTCTCCTGGAATCCCAATGTCCCCATCCGCATGCTGACCGTCACCGCTCAAAATCTGGTCACCGCCCAGGAGGCCGGGGAGCAGCTGGATCTGTTTGGAGAGCAGGAGCCTCAGCACCGGGAAAAGCAGGAGCGGCTGGAACGGGCTATGGATCAGATTCGGGACAAATACGGCTCAGACTCCATTCTGCCTGCCTCCGTCCAGGGCGCTCGGGGCGGTATCCTGCCCCAATCGCGCATGAAATCACCCTGAGAGGGCAAGCTAGTCCCAAAGGAGTGATTTTTATGATTGAATCCGATTCCATCAAGCTGTTGCGGGAGTGCAACGCGGGGATTAAGATGGGGGTTGCCACCATTGAGGAAGCGCTGCCCAGTGCGGAAAGCCCGGCGCTGAAAAAGCTGCTGGAAAAGAGCCGGGAGGCCCACAGCCAGTTAGGGAACCGCACCCGGGAGCTGCTGAACCGCTATCAGGACAGCGGCAAGGAGCCTAACCCCGTGGCCAAGGGAATGAGCTGGATGAAAACTAATGTGCTGTTGGCCATGGATCCCGGAGACGGCAGCGTGGCAGATCTGATCACAGACGGCTGCAACATGGGGGTAAAATCCCTGAGCAAATACCTGAACCAGTACGCCGCGGCGGACGAGCAGTCCAAGGATATTGCAAAAAAGCTGATCCATCTGGAGGAAAACCTGTCCACCGAACTGCGGGGATATCTGAGCTGAGCCTACACCGGAGGCGGGAAAACCCGCCTCCGGTTGAGCTTGTAGAAAAACTCGACAAGCTCTCTCGAAAATGCAAGCATTTTCGAGAATTCAGGCGACTCGCGCTACCAAAAGGTGGCCACTCGCCGCAGCACACCCTAGCCTGGGGTTTGAAATAGTTGAAAGAGCCGGCAGATTTCGTTATAATAGAGCCAAGCTTGTGGATTCTGACATTGACAAAGGGAATTTTGCATGGTAACGTATTAGCGCAATAAAGAATGGAGGGTTGGGATATGGATGTGCGGGTTGGCGACGTTTTGGAACTGAAAAAGACCCACCCCTGCGGCAGCAAGCGCTGGGAAGTGCTGCGGGTAGGCATGGACTTTCGCCTGCGCTGCCAGGGCTGTCAGCACGAGCTGATGATTCCCAGAAGTAAAATTGAAAAGAGCATCAAAAAAATCATCCGGACGGAGGAAGCCTGACCGGATTTGAAGGAGCTATCAACCATGAAAGAGTTTTGGAGCGGCCGCATCGCCGGCATTGTTCCCTATGTTCCCGGTGAACAGCCTAAGGAGCGCAAATTTATCAAACTAAACACCAATGAGAACCCCTATGGCCCATCCCCCGGGGTGACAGCGGCCATTGAGGCGGAGGCGGGAGATAGCCTGCGGCTTTATCCCGATCCGGAATGTATCAAGCTGCGCCGGGCCATGGCGGACTATTACGGCCTGGAGCCGGAGGAGATCTTTGTGGGCAATGGCTCTGACGAGGTGCTGGGCATGGCCTTTGCCGCATTCTTTGACCAGGGGACCACCATTGCCTTTCCGGATATTACTTATTCCTTTTATCCCGTCTATGCGGACCTGTTCGGCATCCGGTATGACCGGATCCCGTTGAACGAGGACTTTACTTTGCCGGTGGAGAAATACTGCGGCGGCAATTATGCCGGCCTGGTGATCTGCAACCCCAACGCCCCCACGGGGATTCAGCTGCCCTTGGAGTATATCGAGAGGATCGTCACCAGCAATCCCAAGGCGGTGGTCATTGTGGACGAGGCCTATATTGATTTTGGCGGTCAGTCTGCCCTGGGGATGATCCGCCGGTATCCTAATATGCTGGTGGTGCAGACCATGAGCAAGTCTCGCTCCCTGGCGGGAATGCGGGTGGGGATGGCCTTTGGCAGCCCCAATCTGATTGCCGGCCTGAACGCGGTGAAGAACTCCTTCAATTCCTACACCCTGGACCGTCTGGCCATTGTTGCCGGCGCCGCGGCTATGGAGGATCAGGCCTATTTTGAGGCCACACGGAACCAGGTCATTGCCACCCGGGAGAGCACGGCGGACCGCCTGCGGGAGCTGGGCTTCCTGGTGCACCCCAGCTGTGCCAATTTTCTCTTCATCAGCCATCCCCGGGTGCCTGCCAGCCAGTTGAAGGATCAGCTGCGGCAGCGGGGGGTTCTGGTGCGCTATTTCAACCAGCCGAGAATTGACAACTACCTCCGGGTTTCAATCGGAACAGCGGAGGATATGGAGACCTTCTGCAAGGAGATTGCAGAGCTGGTCAAATAAGGAGGAGTTGACGTTATGTGTGCCTATTATGTGCCGGAGCCTGGCCGGTATGAGGGAAATATTTTCCGTCCCCCTGGAGAGTGGCGGAGCTATCTGCTGCAATGCACCATCGGCTGTTCCAACAACACCTGCACCTTCTGCGGGATGTATAAGGACAAGCGCTTCCGCATCCGTCCGCTGGACGAGATTCTGGAGGATATTGACATGGCGGAGTTTTACTATCGTTCCGCCTGCCCCACCCGGATCACCCGGGCATTCCTCTGCGATGGTGATGCCATTGTGATGAAGCAGGAGGAGCTGCTGACCATCATTGAGACCCTCTATAAAAAGTTTCCCGATCTGGAACGGGTGAACACCTATGCCGGCCCCCGCTCCACCATGACCAAAACCCCAGAGCAGCTGAAGGAGCTGCGGGAGGCCGGGCTGTACCGGGCCTACCTGGGGGTGGAGACCGGCAGCAACGCCCTGCTGAAAAAGGTGAAGAAGGGGGTCACCGCCGAGGAAATGCTGGAAGCCGGACTTCGGCTAAAGGAAGCGGGGATTGACCTGTGGACCATCATTATTATGGGTCTGGCAGGCCCCGGCGGCCCGTCCCGGGAGCATGCCCTGGCCACAGCGGATTTGATTAACCGCATGGGGCCGCAGCATTGCTCCGCTATGACCTATATGTGCGCTGAGGGCACCCCGATGGGGGAGGACGTCCGGGCGGGCCGTTTCCAGATGCTGACCCAGCGGGAGGTGCTGGAGGAGACCCGGTTATTTATGGAGAATATCCAAACCGGCCCGCTGCACTTCACCAGCGACCACGCCTCCAACTATCTGCCCTTGAAGGGAACCCTGCCCGATCAGCGGGAGCAGCTTTGCGCCCTGGTGGATGGTGCGCTGAAAGGCTCTGTGAGAACCCGGGGCGAGTGGAGCCGGGGATTGTAAGAAGCTTTGGACAGAATAAAGGGGACAAGCGCCGGCCAACGCTTGTCCCCTTAATCCTGTTTCTCGATAAAATGCTTTCATCGAGAAATCTGTGTGTTGCGCACACTGGCATCGTGCAGTTCTTGACGCACCTTCGGCGCGATAAAAAGCTTGAAAGCTTTTTATCAGGAGCCAGTATAAATTATTGTTGTTCGCTCTGATACTGCCGGCACCACGCTGTCAGCGGACAGCTTCCGCACTTGGGCTTCCGGGCCACGCAGACGTCCCGGCCAAAGAGCACCATCCGGTGGCAAAAGTCGCTGGATTCCTCCGGGGGCAGCACGGCCCGAAGCTGGGTTTCAACCTTGCCAGGGTCCTTGGTGCCGTCGGTCAGGCCCAGCCGGCCGGTGATCCGGATGCAGTGGGTGTCTGCCACCACGGAGCCTGGCTCGTTGTAGATGTCGCCGCGAATCAGGTTGGCTGTCTTGCGGCCGATGCCGGGCAGGCTGGTCAGGTCCTCCATGGAATGGGGGACCTTTCCTTCAAATTTTTCCAGCAGCATCTTGGCGCAGTTCACCAGATCCTTGGACTTGCCGTTATAGAAGCCGCAGGAGTGGATGTATTGAGCCACCTCAGCGGGGTCGGCCTCCGCGAAGGCCTCCAGGGTGGGAAAGCGCCGGAACAGGGCAGGTGTGACCATATTTACCCGGGCGTCAGTACACTGGGCGGAGAGCCGCACGGCGAAGAGCAGTTCGTAATCCTTTTTATATTGCAGAGAGCAAAGGGCGTCCGGGTATAAGCCTTTCAGGGTGTCGATAATAGACCAGACTTCTTCATGCGTTTTCATGTGGGGTCACCTCTTGGGGCCATGGGCCATGTATTGCGGTTCTGCCCCATAGCGGGAACAAAACGGCCTGATACTAAAACTGATTAAAACGGTTATGCGCAGCATGCCTTTGGCAAAAACCGTTTTATAGCGCGAAGCGCGTTCAGTTTTTATGAGACGCAAATTGTGCCGTAGGCGCAATTTGAGCGTGCGCAGCATGCGGGATTCTTGATTAAACTTTTTAATCAAGAATCAGTATGAAATCAAATATAATATCCGCGTTTGCGGATATTATATCATAGGCACACAGGAAATGCAAAAGGAAGCGGATGGGTTTGCACGGCTTACGCATGAACAGAAGGCATAACATCCGCAAAAAATGTGTCATCATAAGCACAACGACGACGTTTACGGGC
>CAZVVH010000073.1:0-9680 GCA_964630475.1 uncultured Oscillospiraceae bacterium
TAGCTGCCCACGGAGAGCTTCCTGCCCACACGGCCCGCAGGCGGGTTGGACACCACATTCAGAGAGGCATAATGCAGCCTATAGTAGAGCTTGCGGTTTTTGACGTAGATCTCCTGCCACAGGTCGTCCTTCTTCTTCAAATTTTCCTCCGTGCCGGACAGCATCAGGAAGATGGAGGAAATCAGCACCATCATGGAGAGATAGCTCAGCATATACTTGCCCAGCTTTGGCTCCGACTGGCGGACATCATAGGGATTGCAGCAATCCAGCATGATGCGGGTCACCCGCAGCTGCTGATCCACCCGCTGAATCATCACCCGCTCATTGACACTCTGATCCTCACGACCGATAAAGTAACGGTACAGATTCTCATTCATATAGTACATGGTTTCCACATAGGGCAGCGGCTGGTACACAAACAGGTTGTCCACATAGAAGGTGTGCTTGGGCAGCTCCAGGCCGCAGTCCCGCAGCAGCCGGGTACGGTAAATGACCGAGTGCATCAGCAGGTACTGTGAGGGCCGGAAGTGCCCCACCTCAGACCATGTAAAGATCCGATTATCCGGGAATACATTTTTATAATTGACTACATGGGAGGTATTATCCTGAACATGCTCATAAACATAGTTGCAGATCATCAGGTCCACCGGCTGGGGTGACCGGGCAAAAATGCGCAGCTTAGCCAGCACCCGCTGAAGGGAATCCACATCCACCCAGTCGTCAGAGTCCACTACCTTATAATAGATGCCATTGGCATTGCGGATGCCCTGGTTCACGCCCTCGCCATGTCCGCCGTTCTCCTGGTGAATCACGCGGACAATCTCCGGATACTTCTCTGCGTAGCGATCCGCGATCTCTCCGGTGTTATCC
Organism: uncultured Oscillospiraceae bacterium; assembly: GCA_964630475.1. Classification (GTDB taxonomy): domain Bacteria; phylum Bacillota; class Clostridia; order Oscillospirales; family Oscillospiraceae; genus JAJQBJ01. Next base: position 871 of record CAZVVH010000073.1, read on the forward strand.
TTGGTGGAGCCATCATCCACCAGAATAATTTCGACTTCCTCACCGCCGGTCAGCAGCGTTTCAATACAATGCTCCATATAGGCCGCAGAATTATAGCACGGCACAGCAAACGTCAGCAGCTTCATAAACCTTGAGTCCTTTCCAGTATTCTGCTCTTATTTTATCACATTATAAGGAAAATAAAAGCAATTTTTCCTTAAGATTTCATTCGTTTTCTCAAAAAAAGTCAAAAAAACTCCCCGCAACAACCGTTGCGGGGAAATGGCAGCGGAAGAAGGATTCGAACCCTCACATACAGAGTCAGAGTCTGCTGTGCTACCCTTACACAATTCCGCTATTTCTTTTGTTGCTCTCTCGTGAGCAACAACGTTATTATAACCCTTTTCAAAAAAATGTCAAGCCCCTTTTTTCAGATTTTTCGCGCTTTTTTGCAAAACAATCTTGAAACCGGGCATACTGTTCTCAGACTTCAAATACAAGGAGGGTTTTTAGCATGAATTCCAACTTCTATTATGGCATGGGCGTGGGCATGGCCATGGGCGCCGCGCTGGATCGGATGGCACATCCCAAGAAAAAGCACAGCAAGATGGCCGGGAAGGCCATGAAGGTGGTCAGCGCTCTGGTAGAAGACGCCGCTGACATGATCGGCAAATAACCGGCAAAGGCTGGGCTTCCCAAAAGGAAGCCCAGCCCTCCCCTGCTCCGCTTTGAAAAAAATCAAAGTTTTTTGAAAAAAGCCCTTGCATTTTCAAAAAGTCTGTGGTAAGATAATCAAGTCGTCAAGAGGACGCGAAACTGAATACATATGCGGCAGTAGCTCAGTTGGATAGAGTGTTTGGCTACGAACCAAAAGGTCGGGGGTTCGAATCCCTTCTGCCGTACCATGAAAAGGTCACTTTTGTCAGAAAGGCAAAAGTGACCTTTTTCAATGATATCCGTTCCTGTGAGAACGGATGGCCTGCCCGATGGTATGATGTCTGCTTCGCAATGGAATACTTTTTGCACGGAAGATCCAAAGCCGCCCGCAGGCTCCGTTACTCCGGAGCCTGCGGGCGGCTGCTGGTTTATCCGTTTTACATTAAATGACAGCCTTCACAGCGTCGATGGGCATATCCTTGCCGGTCCACAGCTGAAAGGCGGCGGCGCCCTGGAAGAGCATCATGGGCAGGCCGTTCATGGTACGGCAGCCGTACTCCCTGGCCATTTTCAGCAGGGCGGTCTCCTCCGGGGAATAGATCACATCAGTGACGATCAGCTCAGGATAGAGGAAGCTCTCATCGGGAATCAGCTTCTGGCCCTCCAGCTGGCCCATGCCCACGTTGGTGGCGTTGGCCAGAATATAGGACTGGGAGATCTCCCGCTTCAGGCACTCCTTGTCCTCCAGCTTGTGGACCGTGGCCTTGCAGCTGGTGTTCTGGTTAATGACCTGGGCGTTGTGCTCGGCACGGGCGTAGAAAGGGTCATCCCCGTTGAAAATGGAAATCTCCGCCACGCCGTCCAAGGCAGCCTGCATGACAATGGCCGTAGCCGCGCCGCCGGAACCCAGGACTGTGATCTTCTTGCCCACAGGGTCAAAGCCGTTGTCCTTCAGGCCGGCCATATAGCCCATGCCGTCGGTGTTATAGCCGTGGAACTCGCCGTTTTCATTGACCACGGTGTTGCAGGCGCCGATAAGCTTGGCGCTGTTGTCCACCACATCCAGGTAGTTCAAAATCTCTGTCTTATAGGGCATGGAGACGTTAAAGCCCCGTACACCCATGGCCCGCAGGCCCTTTATCACGTCGTCCAGCTTCTCCGGGCCAAATTCGAAGGCCAGATAGACATAGTCCAGCCCCAAGGCCTCAAAGGCGGTGTTGTGCATCATGGGGGATTTGCTGTGTCGGATGGGGGTTGCCACCAGGCCGATCAGTTCGGTATGGCCTGTAATTCTTTGCGGCATTGTATTTCTCTCCTTTTGGATCGGTTTATTGCATTAAAGCGGTGTATCAATCATATCACAACACTTCCGCTTTGGCAAGGGCTTCCAGAATCAGATTTACGGTGATTTCCGGGGAGGAAAAGTCCTCGATCACCACATGGCTGGCCGCTTCATATTTGGGCGTCCGGTCAAGAAACCGCTGCACAAAGGCCTCCTGCCCGTCCTGGGCCAGGGGCCTGCTATCCATGGACTCGGAGGCAAAAGTGGAGGCCGGATCCCGCTTCAGCCAAACCACCAGGCCGTTCTCCCGAAGGGCCTGAGCGTTCTCCCAGCGCAGGGGCAGTCCGCCGCCAGTGGCAATGATAAGCCCCTCCTGACCGCCCAGATCCCGCGCCAGGTTCGTCTCTAAATTGCGGAAGTATTCCTCCCCCTCCGCCGCGAAAATATCGCTGATGGAGCGGCCCTCCCGCTGTACAATTACCTCATCGGTATCCACCAGCGGGCGGTTCAGCTTCTCACTGAGAAGCTTGCCGCAGGTGGTCTTTCCGCAGCCCATCATGCCGATCAAAACCAGATTTTTCATGTACGGCACCTCCTCAGCCCAGATTGGATTTGAAATTGCCAAACACCCTCAGATCCGCCGTGGACTGGGTCAGCTCATGCATAACCCCTTCCATGCCGGTCTCTGTCAGGTTTCCGGTGAACTCCACAAAGAACATGTACTCCCAGCTGTGCTCGGGGATGGGTCTGGATTCCAGCCGCACCAGATTCAGTCCGTGAACCGCAAAAATAGTCAGCACCTCATGGAGAGAGCCGGACTGGTGGGGGGTGGTGAAGGAAATGCAGATCTTGTCTCTGCCGTCCCGCAGCTCCATTTTGGGAGAGATCACCACAAAGCGGGTGGTGTTGTTGCTGTTGGAATTGACATCCCGGGCCAAGATATTCAGGCCGTAGATCTCCGCCGCCCGGCTGGAGCAAATGGCGGCCTTGGTGATATCCTGCTGCTCCACCACCCGCTTGGCGCTGCCTGCGGTGTCCGCCTGGGCCACCTGCTTCCACTCCGGATGCTGATTCAAATACTGCTCACACTGGAACAGCCCCTGCTCATGGGAATAGACCGTCCTGATATCCTCCATAGAGGCCCCGGGCAGGGCCATAAGGCAGTGCTTGACCTGCACCGTAGTCTCCCCCACAATGTAGCACTCATACTGGGCCAACAGATCATAGACCTGGCGAATGGCGCCGGTGGAGGAGTTCTCAATGGGCAGCACCGCATAATCGGCCTCGCCGTTTTTCAGGGCCACAAAGGGGTCCTCGAACCGGTACATCCCCTTGGCCTTGACCGTCTTGCCGAAGAAATCCATGGCCGCCATCTCGCTGTAAGCCCCCGGCTCTCCCTGGTAAGCCACGATGGGATTCTCCACCGGAGCGCGCCACTGGTTCAAAGCGGAGATATATCGGGCATAGCTGGGAACACTGGTCCCTTCATGCACCAGCTTACGTTGCTGGTTCCGGGAGATGGCCATGATGGTCTCATACAGGGCGGTCACATCGGTTTTCAGCTTGGGGTTGTGGAGCCACTCCACCTTCTTTTTCAGAACGTCCCGCTCCCGTTTGCTGTCCAAAACAGGCATGCCGCTGCGCTTCTTAAATTCACCCACCTTCTGGGTGATCTCCATGCGGCGCTCGAACAGGTAGACGATCTGTCGATCCACCTCGTCAATGGCCCCACGCAGTAAATCAAGTTCACTCATTGCTGTTCCTCCTTATCAAATGCCAAGCAATTCACAGGCAGCCAAGGCCGCTGCGGCCTCAATCACCGGCACCGCCCGGTGGACCACGCAGGGGTCATGGCGGCCCCGGATCACCAGCTTGTCATTTTCCATGCGTTCCAGATCAACGGTGTCCTGCTCCCGGGAAATAGAGGGGGTGGGCCGAATGGCTACGGTACACACCACCGGCATCCCATTGGTGATGCCGCCATTGACGCCGCCGTTCACATTTCCGGCCAGCTGAATTTCTCCGTTCCGAATGCGGATGGGATCATTGCACTGGCTGCCCCGCATAGCCGCCATGGCAAAGCCGGCGCCAAAGGAGATGCCCTTCACAGCGGGAACCGCAAACATATGCCGGGCAAAGATGCCCTCCACATTTTCCCCGAAGTCCGGAGCACCGATTCCGGCGGGCAGCCCCAGCACGGCGCACTGGATGGTGCCGCCCACGCTGTCCCCCTCTTTCTTCGCCTGTAGGATTGCCTCCTGCATGGCCTGCCCCCTGACATCGTCAACGGTGGGAAAGGCTTTCTCCGCCAGGGCGCGCAGTAAGCCCCGATTCAGGCCAGCCTCTTCAAAGGAGGTATCCGAAATCCCCGCGATGCTGGCGATATGCGCCCCCACGGTGATTCCCTCCCGGGCCAGAAACTGCTTCGCCACCGCGCCGGCAAACACCAGCGGGGCGGTCAACCGCCCGGAAAAATGTCCGCCGCCCCGATAGTCGTTGCAGCCGTCATAGCGCAGGTAGCCGGGATAGTCCCCGTGGCCCGGACGGGGGTGGGTTTTTAACAGGGAATAATCCCTGGAATGCTGATCGGTATTCCGGATTATGGCGCACAAGGGGGTTCCGGTGGTCTTTCCCTCAAAATATCCAGAGAGGATCTCCGGAATATCCGCCTCCTTCCGGGCGGTGGAAAGGGGGCTTTTGCCCGGCGCCCGGCGGGCCATCTCGAAGGAGATTTCCTCCAAATCCAGTTCCACGCCCGCCGGCACGCCGGTCAGCGTCACGCCGATAGCCGGGCCATGGCTCTCGCCAAAAATGGTATGTTTCATTCCGCGTCCTCCCGTTTGATCTGTCCGCCAAGGCTTTCATAGTCCTCCCAGAAGTTGGGATAGGACTTTTTGACACAGTCCGCGCCCAACACCGTCACAGACCCCCAACTCCGGGTTGCGGCCACAGCTGCCATCATGGCAATCCGGTGGTCGTTATGGCTGTCCACCATGCCGCCCTTCAGGTGGTCCACGGCGGTGATGGTCAGGGCGTCGGGATGCTCCTCCACCTGACCGCCCAAGGCGTTCAGCACCTCAGTGACGGTGGCCAACCGGTCGCTCTCCTTTATCCGCAGGCGGGCAGCGCCCACAATGCGAGTTACGCTCCCCGGCTGGCGCAGGGCCGCCTGGGCGGCCAGCGGCGGCACCAAGTCGGGGCACTGGCTGACATCCAGCACCACTTCCCCGCAGCTCCGGAGCTGCTCATAATAGGGAACAATGATCTTGTCCCCCTGGGCAGAGTCCGGATTCATGCCGCAGATCTCCAGGCTGCTGCCCAGGCCCTTGGCCGCATAGAAGAACCCCGCCTGGGAGTAATCCCCCTCCACTCTGCCGGAATAGGGCCGGTAGGTCTGATTTCCGGGGACATGCCAGCCGGTTTCTGTCCGCTGAGCGATCACGCCGAAGGCCTCCAGGGCATTCAAGGTCATGTTCACATACCCTTCGGATTCCAGCGGAGTGGTCAGCAGGATGTCGCTGTCCCCCTCCAGCAGGGGCAGAGCATAGAGCAGGCCGGTGATAAACTGGGAGGATACATCCCCGGGCAGCTTATAAACTCCCGGCTCCAGCTTGCCGAATACCTCCAGCTGGTTCTGATGCCGATGGTACCAAATCCCCTTCTCGTCAAACAGATCCTCATAGGGCTTTAAGGGACGCTGCATCAACCGGCCCTGGCTGTGGAAGCTGCCACCCTGGCGCACTGCCAGCGCCACGGGGATCAGGAACCGCAGGGTGGAGCCGGATTCGCCGCAGAACAGCCCGGGTGTATCACAGCAGGGGGTGCAGGGATACCGGTGGCCGCCCACACCGGTGATACGGCGGCCATCCACGCTGGCCTGGGCGCCCAGCGCCCGCATGCAGCGCAGAGTGGCCTGGATATCCTGGCTGAGAGCCACGTTTTCCAGTCTGCTCTCCCCCTCCGCCAGGGCTGCGGCAATCATCAGCCGGTGGGCCTGGCTCTTGGAGGGGGGTGGGGTAATGCTTCCGTGAAGCAGCCCTGGTTCAATCGTCACATTCATGGCTTCACCCCTTTGCAAAGGGAGCGATCAACTCCATGGCCTTTTCCCGATTCATCCGGGTGGGGGCGGTTTCCCCCAGCCTGCTCAGCAGAATCAGGGTAATCTGATTGCCGGCGGACTTCTTATCCAAGCCCACGGCCCTCTGATAATCCGTCAGAGAACAGTCAATGGCATCGGGAAGGCCAAACTGCCTCACCGCCCGGGTGATCTGCTCCGGTACCTCCGCTGGGGTGATGCCCATTCGGACGCCGATCTCCGCCGCCCGGCACATCCCGGCTGCTACAGCCTGCCCGTGGGTGTAGGTCTCATAATGATAGGCCAGCTCATAGGCGTGGCCCAGGGTGTGGCCGAAGTTGAGAATCATGCGCTTGCCGGTGTCGTGCTCGTCCTCCAGCACCACCTCGGCCTTGATGGCGCAGCAGGTGTGCAGAACCTGCTCAATGTTGGCCATAATCCCCGCCCGGTCTCCGCAGTCCAGCAGGAACCGGAAAAAGTCCTGGTCCCAGATACAGCCGTACTTGATGACCTCGGCCATGCCGTCGGAGAAGGTCTCATCTGTCAGGGTATTCAGGCACTCCGGGTCCATCAGCACCGCCCGGGGCTGCCAAAAGGCCCCGGCCAGGTTCTTGCCGCTCTTCAGGTCAATGGCCACCTTCCCTCCAACGGAGGAATCCACCTGGGCCAGCAGGGTAGTTGGCACCTGGATAAAGTCCACCCCCCGCAGGATGGTGGCGGCGGCGAAGCCGGTCAAGTCCCCCACCACGCCACCGCCCAGGGCAATGACGGCATCGGTTCGGGTCAGGCCAAATTTCATAAACTCCTCGTACAGGTAGCCCAGCATTTCAATGGACTTGGAGGATTCCCCGGCAGGAATGGTGACCACCGTCACCTGAAACCGGTCGGAAAAGCTGTTCTTCACCGTCTCCGCATACAGCGGACCCACGTTGGTATCCGTCACAATGACAAAGCGTCTGGCCCTGGGGCAGGCCGTGCGGCAATAGCGGCCCACAGAGGACAGCAGGCCGGACTCAATCAGAATGCTGTATTCCTTGCCCGGCAAAGGGATGTTCAAATTTCTCATGGATCACACCATCCTCTTCCCCATCAGATCCACCAAGGCGCTCATCTTATCCATCAGCTTGTCGAAGGCGTCAGGCGTGATGGACTGCTGACCGTCGCAGCGGGCATGGGCGGGATCGTTGTGAACCTCCACGATGATGCCGTCCGCCCCGGCGGCAATGGAGGCCAAGGTCAGCGGCTCCACCAGCCAGCGGGAACCGCCGGAATGGCTGGGGTCCACAATCACGGGCAGGTGGCTCATACGCTTGATGGCAGGGATGGCGGAGACATCCAGCGTGTTGCGGGTATAGGTCTCAAAGGTACGGATTCCTCGCTCGCAGAGAATCACATTCTCATTTCCCTCGCTCATAATATACTCGGCGGACATAATCCACTCCTCATAAGTGGAGGACAGGCCCCGTTTGAGGAGAACGGGCTTGCTCATCTTGCCCACCTCTTTCAGCAGATCGAAGTTCTGCATGTTGCGGGCACCCACCTGGACCAGGTCCACCTTCTCTTCGAACAGCTCGCAGTACCGGGGATCCATGATCTCGGTGACAATGGGGAGGCCAGTGGCTCTCTTGGCCTCCACCAGCATTTCCAATCCCAGTGTGCCCAGCCCCTGGAAGGAATAGGGGGAGGTGCGGGGCTTAAAGGCGCCGCCCCGGAGCATGGAGGCCCCGGCGGCCTTCACATCCCGGGCAATGCCGGTGATCTGCTCGGTGGTCTCAACGGAGCAAGGACCTGCAATGACCCCGAAGTTTCCGCCGCCGATCTTAGCCTTGCCGATCTCCACCACCGTGTCCTCGGGGTGGAACTTGCGGTTTGCCCGTTTATACGGCTCCTGAACCCGCATGACCCGCTCAACATGCTCGTTGAGAAGCAGATCATCCGCATCCAGCTGGGTGGTGTCGCCCACCAGGCCCAGAATGGTGCAACCGATGCCGTGGGTCACACCCACCTGCAGCTGCTTGGCCTCGAAATCCTTGACCAGCGCCTCAATATCCTTGCGTCCGGTACCCGGCTTCATTACGATAACCATAGATTCAAACTCCTTTCTATTTGCCGCGACAGGTAACAAAAAAGCCCATTGATGATGCAACATCAATGAGCCAAAATCTGCCTTTTCTCCCCAGGGGAGCCACTCATTTTCTCTGCATCCGATTCCAATTAGGCACGCCAAAATAGCCGGCGCTCATAAATCGAGTCCAGCTAAAGGATGCAAAATAGGACTTGGCTGCGGGGATCATGGTTTTCATACGGCACCTCAAAATTAACAGGTTATTATCATTATACCCTCCTCCCCGGAGATTGCAAGTATTTTTTCCGCCGGAGCTCCCTTCTTTTTTCCATTTTCCAATAAAAGTTCTTCCAATTATGCCCTTGACAATTCCCCCATGGGACAGTATTATATGGCTGATAATACTCATTGGAAAGGAGCATCTGAAGTATGTCGAAGTATGTTGCCAAATATCGCGAGAACGACAGCCAGTTTGGCGAAGAAATTTTCCTCACTATTGAAGGCACGGATTACGGCTTCATCGCTGTTCCCGACAATGGTGACGAGCTGGATCTTTACCCCGCATATACGGTGGAGGAAGCCATTGAGGACATGGAGTACTTTTTCTCCGATTTCGATACATTTGAAATGCTGGACTAAGCCTCCCCCAAGCTGATTGGTATTTGTAAAGAAGCAGAGGGCCTGTTGCAGAATGCAAATTTTGCAGCAGGCCCTTCTTTTATTTTATCAGTGGGTTTCCCGGTTGATAAATT
>CAZVVH010000074.1:0-9452 GCA_964630475.1 uncultured Oscillospiraceae bacterium
GGTTGATGACCAGCTTGTCAAAGGTCAGCCGCTTCTTTCCGCCTTCCTCCGGCATGGTGCGGCGGAGAACAGCATGGATTCGGGCCAGAACCTCCTTCATTTCGAAGGGCTTCACAATGTAGTCGTCGGCGCCCATTTCCAGGCCAGTGATCTTGTCCATGGTCTCGCCCTTGGCGGTGATCATAATAATGGGCACCTTGCTGGTCTCCCGAATCCTGCGGCAGACGCCCCAGCCGTCCATCACCGGCAGCATCAAATCCAGCAGCACCAGATCCGGTCCATACTCCCGAAAGGTCTCTACGCCCTTTCCGCCGTCGGCGGCTACCCGGGTATCAAAGCCCTCCTTCTCCAGATAGAGCTGGAGAAGCTGGGCAATATTATTGTCATCCTCCACAATCAGCACTTTTGTCGCCATTTGCAAAGCCTCCCTGCTATATATGCGGTTTTTACCGACATTATTATATCGCTTTCGAACCTTTTTTGATTAACAGAGTGTAAATTTCAAGATTTTTATCTACCATGATAATTTCATATTATGTCACGTCTGATGACGTTCGTCAAGCGGCCAACGCATAAACCCGCCGGGGCGGGCATAAGCTGGTAGTACCAAAATGGAAAGGATGAGGAAAATGCCTTTTGAAGATCGAAGCGTGTCCGGTTCCCCCCACAGCGTAACCCTGGAGGATCGCCGACATCTGACCATCTCCGGCGTGGAGGATGTGGAACGGTTTGACGAAACAGCAGTGGTTTTGTCCACCGCCCAGGGGGCGTTGACCGTGCAGGGGAGCGGCCTGCATATCGAACAGCTGAGCTTAAATGGGGGAGATTTGAAGGTGGAGGGGCTGATCGAAAGTCTGAGCTATGAGGACAGGGCGGAGCAAAGCGGCGGCCTCTTTGCCCGGCTCTTCCGCTGATGACCTTCACCAATCCAGGACAGGCCCAGAGCTTTTTCGGCGCCCTCCTCTTGGGGGTGGCCGCGGGAATCCTGTATGACGGCCTGCGGGTGATCCGCTTCCGTCTGGGCGGAAAGCTGTTGGGGGCCTTACTGGACCTGCTGTTCTGGGGGGCGGTGGTCTGCACCCTGTTCTGCTATGCCGTGGCGACAGGGAACGGCCTGGTGCGCATTTACATGATGGTGGCCATGTTCGGCGGAGGCGTGCTGTATTTTCTTTACCTGTCTCCGCTGCTTCTCCGGCTGGGCTTCCGTCTGGCGGACCTGGCCCATATCTTGGGATATTATCTTACCGCTCCCCTTCGGTTTGTAAAACGGATTGCTAAAAAAATCTCGAAAAGCTCAAAAAATCTCTTTCATTATTGGAATAAATGGGTTAAAATAAAAATGATATCCAAAGATCAGGGGGAATCTCCCCCGCACGCCGAAAAACACATAGGAGCTTACAGGAATGAAAGCAAAAATCAAACTAAAACGCGCAGGCTTTCTGACCAAGATCGTGGTGGCGATTCTGCTGGTATACATGGCTATCATGCTGCTCAACCTGAGGAGCAAAATCCGCGATGCGGAGGCCGAGCTGGACGCTTACCAGGCCCAGATCGAAGAACAGCAGCAGATCAACGCCCAGCTGGAAAGCGACGTAGAGAACGGCACCGCAGAGGATGAGCTGGAGTCCATCGCCCGCTATAAGCTGGGCCTGGTGGCGCCTGGCGAAAAGGTATTTTACGATATCACGAACTAAAGCCCCGGGACGTGTTCCCCGTCCCCGCATATTTCCCCGCATTTACTTTTAAGGAGGATAAAACTTACAGTATGGAGTTTGAAGTTGGTTCGGTTCTGGAAGGAAAGGTAACCGGTATTACAAAATTTGGCGCCTTTGTCGCCCTGCCCGGCGGAAAATCCGGCCTGGTACATATCTCTGAAATCGCCTATTCTTACGTCAATGACGTAAAGGATTTTTTGACCGAAGGGCAGGCAGTCAAGGTCAAGGTCATCAACATCGACGAAAACGGCCGGATCAACCTTTCCATCAAAAAAGCCTCGCCGCCCCCCGCCCAGGAGGGTAGCCGCAGCGGCAATCGGGTCCGCAATACCGGCAGCCGGAGCGATCGGAGCGGTGACAGCCGCGAAGGCCGCGCAAATCATAGCCCCCGGGAAAACGCCGGCGGCCCCCGCCCAGGCCAGAACCGCAGCGGCCCCCGCAGCAGCGGCGGAATCCAGACCCCGCCTCCCGTGCAGGAAAAAGGCCCTGCCTCCTTTGAGGACCAGCTGAAAAAGTTCATGCAGGAGTCCGACAGCCGCCAGTCCGACCTGAACCGCTACAACGACAAGCGCAGCAGCCGGCGGGGAAACGGACGGAACCGCAACAACAACTATTGATCCCCCACCACGTCAAATACTTGGACAACCTGGCCGCGCAGATTTTCCGCTCTGCGCGGCTTTTTCCTTGAGATACGCCCTGCGGCAAAAAAATCCGCCCGGAGTGGCCGGGCGGCGGGCTGACAGACCGGTCCCGCAGATGAACCGGCCCTGCGATCTCTTCCCATTTATGGATGAGCTGCATATTTATGGTACTCCCCTTGGTCGGGAAAGTCAATCACTACTTTTGTCGAAGGAGAACGAACCCATGATTATTTTTAACGGGATTATCCACCCCATGGATGGTCCGGTGATCGAACACGGCTACGTCCGCTTCGAGGACGGCATCATCACCCAGATTGGCCCCATGAGCTGCTGTCCGGAGGGGGAGCCACGCTTGGATGCCCGGGGCGGCCACGTCCTCCCCGGTCTCATCGACGCCCACTGCCATCTGGGCATTTTCGGAGACAGCTTGGGGGAGGAGGGGGAGGATGGCAACGAGATCACCGATCCCTGCACCCCCCAGCTCCGGGCCATGGACGGCGTCAACCCCCTGGACGGTTATTTTCAGGAGGCCCGTCAAGCCGGCGTCACCACAGTGGTGGTGGCCCCTGGCAGCGCCAACCCCATCGGCGGACAGATCGTAGCCCTGAAAACCGCCGGAACCGTGGTGGATGAGATGGTGATTTCCGCTCCCCTGGCGATGAAATTCGCCCTGGGGGAGAACCCCAAGATGTGCTATCGGGATCGGGACGAGACGCCCAACACCCGCATGGCCACCGCCGCCATCATCCGGGAGAACCTGGCCAAGGCCCAAGAGTATCTCCACAAAAAGCAAAAGGCGGAAGGGGACCCGGAGGAGGAGGCCCCGGAGTTTGACGCCAAGCTGGAGGCCCTGTGCCCGGTGCTCTCCGGCCAGATTCCTGCGCACTTCCACGCCCACCGGGCGGATGACATGGCCACCGCCATCCGCATCGCAAAGGAATTCAACCTGCGCTATGTGCTGGTCCACGGCACCGAGGGCCACCGCATTGTGGATTACCTGGCAAAGCAGGGCGCTCCGGTTATCGTTGGCCCTCTGCTGACCGACCGCAGCAAGCCGGAGCTGTCCCACCAAAACCCCGCAAATCCCGCCATTCTGACAGGCGCCGGACTGAAGGTGGCTATTTGCACCGATCATCCCGAAATCCCCATTCCTTATCTGGCCCTGTCCGCCGCGGTGGCCGTCAAGGGGGGCATGAGGGAGGAAGATGCGCTGGCCGCCATCACCCTGATCCCCGCCCAGATTTTGGGCATCAGCCAGCAGGCCGGCTCCCTGACCCCTGGAAAACAGGCGGATATCGCCGTTTTCGACCGCCATCCCTTTGACGTATCCGCGAAAACCATTGCCGTCTTTATCGGTGGCCAACAAATTTGAACTGAGGAGGCGTTTTCCCATGCGTGAAATAACCGTTCAACAGATTTCCGATACCGTCCGTGCCCTCTGTATTGAGGCCAACTGCGTCCTGACCGGCGACCTGCGCCAGGCTATCTGCGCCGGCTGCGAAGCGGAGCAGTCCCCGGTGGGCAAGTCCATCTTTGGCGACCTGATTGAGAACTACACCTTTGCCGCCGAAAAGCGGCTGCCCATCTGCCAGGACACCGGCATGGCTGTGGTGTTCTGCGACGTGGGGCAGGATTGTCATATCACCGGCGGCCTTTTGACAGGCGCAGTCAACGACGGCGTGGCCCGGGGCTATGTGGACGGCTACCTGCGCAAGAGCGTGGTAAGGGACCCCATTCGCCGGGGAAATACGGAAAACAACACCCCCGCCGTGCTCCATGTCCGCCTGGTGGAGGGGGATCAGGTAAAGCTCACCGTGGCCCCCAAGGGCTTTGGCAGCGAGAACATGTCTCAAATCAAAATGTTCAAGCCCTCAGTCTCCCAGGAGGACATTGAAAATTGGATTGTCTCCGTCTGCGACACGGCGGGCGCCAACCCCTGCCCGCCCATGGTGGTGGGGGTGGGCATCGGCGGCGACTTTGAGCTTTGCGCCGAGAACGCCAAGCGCGCCCTGCTGCTGCCGGTGGACGGCCATCACCAGGATCCCTATTACGCCGATATGGAGGCCCGGGTGCTGGAGAAGATAAACCGGCTGGGCATCGGGCCCCAAGGCCTGGGCGGCACAGTCACCGCCCTGTCGGTTCGCATCCTCCCCTATGCCACCCATATCGCCGGTCTGCCCTGCGCCGTCAACATCAGCTGCCATGTGACCCGCCATGCTTCTGCCGTTCTGTAACCATTTTGTCGAATTGGTGTAGACCCTTGGGACACTTTTATCTCATCTTTAGAGAATATTCACAAATTGTTCTTTTCTTTTCCTGAAAAATATGATAGGATAGGAAATGAGAGGGAGACATCCCTACTACACCGAAGGAGTTGAATCATATGAACGTGAAGCTAAATGAGAAGAAATGCACCATCAGGCCCTCTACCAAGGAGTACGCAGAAAAGAAGGTAGCCAAGTTAGACCGCTACTTCCGTGGCGATGCCGAAGCATCCGTCACCTTCCGTGTGGAAAAGAAGGCCTGCCGCGTCGAGCTGACCGTTCACTCGGGGAGTACCTGGTTCCGGGCAGAGGAAACCACCACCGATATGATGGCTTCCATTGATGCCGCTGTGAATTCCATCGAAGGTCAGATCCGCAAGAACAAGACCCGCCTGGCAAAGCGGCTGAGAACTGATGCCTTTGTCCGTGAGGTGGGCGAGGCGGAAACCCAAACACCGGACGTGGTGGAGGAAAGCGAATTTGATGTGATTCGCTCCAAGAAATTCCCCATCAAGCCCATGAGCGTGGATGAGGCCATTCTTCAGATGAACCTGCTGGGCCATAATTTCTTTGCCTTCCGGGACGAGAGCGCTGGCGGTGCCTTTGCCGTGGTGTATGTCCGCAAGGATGGCGGCTATGGTCTCATCGAGGACGAGGCGGAATAAAAAGCATCAATATATTAAATGAGGGGCCGCGAAAGCGGCCCCTCTGCTTGTTGAAAAATTCGACAGGCTCTCTTGAAAATGCAAGCGGTTTCTCCAGTAAGGGGCCGTTCTTGGGGCGCTTGCGCCCCCTCCGGGTTTTGCCTTGCAAACCCTCCCCCTGCACGGGGGAGGCGCTGGGCAATTCCAGTATCAGGGCAGGTAATCCGCCGGGTCCACCGGCTCCCCGTCCAGGGTCATAGCAAAGTGCAGATGATCCCCCATGGCTGTCTCCCCGGCGGCGGTATTGCCCACCTGCCCCAGGACGCAGCCGGCGCTGACCTTGTCGCCCACTTCCACCAGGGTCTCTGTGCCCAGGTTGCCGTAAACGCTGGTCAGGCCCCCGCTGTGCTCCACCGTCATAACGATGCCCAGCAGCAGGTCATTGTCAATGGCGGTCACTGTGCCGTCTGCCACAGCCTGCACGTTGGTTCCGGCCTCCGCCGCCAAGTCAATCCCTTCATGGGTGCGCCAATCGCCCATGGTCTGATCCGCCATCAGGGTATCCGGAGAAAAGGCAGTCACTACAGAGCCTTGAATGGGCCAGGTGGTCACCTGGGCCAGCTGCTCCGCCTGAGAAACGGGCGCAGCCTCTTCAACCGCCGCCTCCACAGTGGCTTCCCCAGCGGCCTCAATTGCCGGCTCCACTTCCTCGGCCAGGATCTCTTCGGCCCCGGGCCCTTCCTCCGCCTCCGTGTAGATGGATGGGGACTCCAAAATATCCGCCACTTCGATCTCCGCCGGTGCAGATACCGCCTCGATCTCCTGGGTGTTGACGGAAATGCTGCGGATCGAATGCACCAGATAATAGGTGGAACAGCCGATCACCGCCAGGCATAGAACCAGGGCAATGTAGAAGCCCTTTCCGTCAAAGAATTTTCCCATTTTTTCCGAAAACTGTTTTTTCATAGAATCGCCTCCAGCACCAGTTTGTCCCTGCTGAGGGCAATTTATACACTTCAGGCCAGCGAAAAAGTCTTTTCGCCGGCCTTATTTTCCTCCGGGCAAGCTTCTGCCCAAAAGAGCCGGGATCGGCACAAACAGCGGATTCTGTCAGCTCACGGCTGGGAAGAACAGCCGGACCGCCCATGAGGCGGCCAGAAATCCCGCCAGATCCGCGCAGATGGCCGCCGGGACCGCATAGCGGGTGTGCCGAATGCCCAGACCGCCGAAGTACACCGCGATGGTGTAAAAGGTGGTCTCCGTGGAGCCAAGCATCACTGCGGCGGTGCGTCCAATGGAAGAATCCGGACCAAAGTGTCGGATCAGCTCCGAGCCTACCCCTAAAGCGCCGCTGCCGCTGACCGGGCGGAGGAGAAGGATGGGCATGGTCTCTGCCGGAATTCCCACCCGCTGCAGGATGGGTGCCAGCAGCCCTTCCGCCGCGTCCAACGCCCCGGAAGCCCGCAGCATATAGATACACACCAGCATCACCAGCAGGGCAGGGAAAATTTTCAGCACCACCCGCAGGCCCTCCGCCGCCCCGGCGGTCAGGGCTTCATAGACGTCCACTCCCCGGACCATGCCCCAGATGGCCGCCGCGGCCAGCACCAGCGGCACCAGCAGAGCGGAGATCAGCGACATGCGCCGGCCCTCCTCCAAACCTTGGCCAGCAGCTTAGCTGCGCAGATGCCCACGGCCACCGAGACAGCCGACGCCAGCCACACCGCCGGCAAAATATCAAACGGCTCCGCCGCCCCGGCGTCCGCCCTGACAGCGGCCACCGTGGCCGGAATCAGCTGAATGGACGCCGTGTTGCAGACAATCAGGGTGCACATGGCATCGGAAGCAATCCCATTCCCCCGATCCATCCCCCGGGCCGCCCGGATCCCCGCCGGCGTAGCCGCACTGCCCAGGCCCAGAAGGTTGGCGGAGACATTTGCCGCGATATCCCCCATGACCTGCCGGTTCTCCTTGAACTCCGGATAGAGAAAGCCCAAAACCGGTTTGAGTAGCCCCGCCAGCCGGTCAATGACTCCCGCCCGGCGCAGGACCTCCAGAACCCCGGACCAGAGACAGAGGATTCCCGCCAGGGAAAGGGCCAACGTCACCGCTGCCCCGGCCCCTTCCGTCACTGCTCCGGACAGCGCCCCCAGATTCCCGGTGGCGGCGCCGAATACCAGCGACAGCCCCAGCATCAGGGCCACAATTACCGTCATAATCATCTTCCCGCTCCTTTCTCCTGCCTGTCCCGTTTCATCTCAGCTTATGAGCCGGAACGGAAATCATTCTTAAATTTTTTTCAGAAGTTTTGTGGTAAATAATTGACATACATCGCCAAAATGCTATAATGGATGCGTTCGGGATTGCAGGATTTATGATTTTCACCAACAGCCACTTAGAGAGGAAGTTTACAACGTGAAGTCAACTGGTATTATTCGCCGGGTCGATGAGTTGGGTCGTATTGTCATCCCCATCGAACTCCGCCGCACAATGGGGATTGATCAAAAGGATCCTCTTGAGATTTATGTAGAGGGGGCCATGATTTTGCTGAAAAAATATGAGCCTGCCTGCGTTTTCTGCGAGAGTGCAGAGGATGTTGTGCAGTTCAGGGGCAAAAATGTCTGCCGCAAATGTATTCAGGCGCTGATCAAAGACTGATCGCAGAATCCAAACAGAAAAAGCAGAGAGTGCAATCTTGCCTCCCTGCCTTTTTTATGCTCAATCAGCTTTGACCGCCGCCGCATACAATTCATTTTTGCTCAGGCCCAGCTCCTTGGCCACCTCCTTGGCCGCCTCCTTCAGGGAACATCCTGTCTCCGCCCGGCGGGCTGCTACGGCAGCAACCCCGTCCTCCAGGGTGGCGGCGGGAGCCTGCCGGGGCTGTCCGCCTCCAACCACCAGAACAAATTCCCCCTTGGGGGTGTTTTCCCGGTAATACTCCGCCGCCTGACCGATGGTGGTACGGCGGACCTCCTCGTGGAGCTTGGTCAGCTCCCTGCACAGGGCCAAGGGACGTTCCGGTCCAAACACCTCCGCCAGGTCGCCCAGGGTGGCGGTCAGCTTATGGGGGGCCTCATAAAAAATCATGGTGCGGGTCTCCCCCCGCAGGGAGTCCAAGTGGGCCTTCCGGTTCTTCTTGTTCATGGGCAGGAACCCCTCAAAGGTAAACCGGCCGGTGGGCAGTCCGGAAACCGCCAGGGCTGTCACCAGGGCGCAGGGGCCGGGAATGGCGATCACCGGCACCTCCGCCGCCGCGCACATGGCCACCAGCTCTTCGCCGGGGTCGCTGATAGCCGGGGTACCGGCGTCGGTGACCAGAGCGCAGCTCTCTCCCCCCTGAATGCGGGCCAGAATCTCCGGTCCGCTGGTCTCTGTATTATGGCGGTAATAGCTGACCATGGGCTTTTTGATGCCCAGATGGTTGAGAATTTTAATGGACACCCGGGTGTCCTCCGCGGCAATAAAATCCACCTGGCTCAGTGTATCCACAATGCGCTGGGAGATGTCCCCTAAATTGCCAATGGGCGTGGGGACCAGATAAAGGGTTCCGGCCATATTAATATCCTCCTGTCACCCCCCGTTGGGGACTCCTTCTCCTTCGTGATAAATGCGGCGATATTCCGCAGATGGGGTTCCGTCTGTCTCATACCAAATCAGGTTTGGCAGCAGGGCAAGCCCCGGCCTTCCCTGCCGGACCCCCTCCACCAGAGCCAGCTTGGGCGCCGCCTGGGGGGTATGGCTGGCCAACCGCAGACGCTTTGGCTCCATCCCGCTTCGCCGCAGGGCCGCAAACACCTCCGCCAGCTGCCAGGTGGGATAGCTCAGCGCAAACCGGCCGCCATTTTTCAGCAGCCGGCCGGCGGCCTGACACAGCTCCTCCAGACCGCAGCCGGTTCGGGCAGCGGTTCCCTCCTTTCCTCCGGGGAAATAGGGCGGGTTGGAGATCACCAGCTCCGCGCAGCCCGCCGGTCCAGTCTGTGCCAGCTCCTGGATGCGCCCCCTTTGGATGTCTCCGGTCAACCGGTTCAGGGCCAGGTTCTCCCGGGCCAAGGCGCAGGCCAAGCTGTCACAGTCCACCCCGGTGTAGGTGATGGCGGCTTCCCTGCCAAAGAGGAGCAGCCCCAGCACTCCGGAACCGCAGCCCAGGTCCCACACCCGATCTCCGGGCCGAACGGAGGCAAAATCCCC
>CAZVVH010000075.1:0-9383 GCA_964630475.1 uncultured Oscillospiraceae bacterium
GTGTCAATCCGGCCACAGTCTGGTCCACCACGGCCTGGAAAATGGAGGCCGCCACATCCTCCTTCCGGCCGCCCTGGTTCAGGATAGGCTGGATATCCGACTTGGCGAACACGCCACAGCGGGAAGCGATGGGATAAATTTTCTCATGCTTCAGGGACAGCTCATCCAGCTCATCTGCGGTGACGTTCATCAGCGTGGCCATCTGGTCAATAAAGGCGCCGGTGCCCCCTGCGCAGGAGCCGTTCATGCGCTCCTCCAAAGCGCCGCCGAAGAAAATGATCTTGGCGTCCTCGCCGCCCAGCTCAATGACCGCATCGGTGCCGGGCACATAGGTATCCACGGCGGCGGCGGTGGCATAGACCTCCTGAACAAAGTCCAGCCCGCTGGCCTTGGCTACGCCCAGGCCTGCGGAGCCGGTGATAATCAGCTTCACCTGCTTGCCGGCCATATCGCCTGCAATGCGGTGCAAAATTTCGCAGGTCTTCTCACGAACCTTGGAAAAATGCCGCTCGTAGGAGCGGAACAACAGCTTGTTTTCCTCGTCCAGCACGACCACCTTGACAGTGGTGGAGCCAATATCAATACCAATGCGAAGGCTCATAAAACTATCTCCATATTTCAAATATTTGTATTTATAAAGGGAAATTCAATTCGAACTGCATCGAATCAAACAGGATGAATGGGGGGTTGAATCATTCTCATTAATAATAGCTTATTTCCGCAAAAATGACAACCCTTTTGCAAATTTCCGTCTGCGAAAGATGTTCCGCCTCCGGGAATTTTTCCCAGAGGCGGAATATACATAGATCATAATCAGGAATCCAAAAAGGCCTCCCAGGGCACGTTCTCCCAGCCGGTGGTATCAAATGCCTCCCGGATACAGGCCGCAAATTTGTTCACCTTGGCCCTAAGATGGGGAGCCTCCTCCCAATCAATGACACCGCAGTCCGTATTCATCACATATTCGAACAGTCTGGCCCGATCCTCCGTGGGATAGGTCAGGGAATAGTCGTCAACGAAATAGGCGTCGGCCGGGTCTCCCATCATATAGATAAACTGGTTCAGGTTTTCCGGCACACGCTCCGTATAAGAGTCATAGGAATAGAGGTAGCAGTCCCCGTAAACCTGGGAGTCCGGGTTCAGCTCCGCCCATTCCTCCGCAACAATCCAAGCTTGGCTGTAATAGTTGATTTTAGACTCAATGGCATGGCCAAGCTCATGGTGCAGGGTGAACGTCAGGGAGTAGGGATCTCTGCTGTCCAGCACCACCGCCAGATGCGCTTCCGTTTCGGTCTGGAGGCCGCCGGCATAGTCGAGGACGCCTTCGCTCCGGCCCATGATGGTGCCCGCCAGATAGATGGCAATCCCCTCGATGTTGGGCGCCTGGAACTGCTCAAAGAACCCCTCCGGGTACTTGGCCAGCACCCCCTCCAGCACATCCAGGGCCTGCTGGACCGTGTCATAATCCGACTCTGGCATGATTACATAGCTGTCCAGGTAATTGGTACACTCCTCAGAGATATAAATCTGGACGCCGTACTCCTCCTCCATCTGATCCGCCCGCTGGCGCAGGTCAGCCAGCTCCGGGAGGCATTCGCCGGGCTTCATGCTGTTGGGGTCCCAGCTTTCCTCAATCTCCGGCTTCAGCTGATCGGGAATGACAGTTTCCGTCACCGTCATGCTGCTCATTTCATGGTTAGCGCCGCCAAACTCCCAGGTAAAGAACAGGGTTGATTGGCCCTCCCCCGTTACGCACAGGAGAAGCTCGTTCTCCGCCGTCTGGGAGAGCACCATGCTGTCCAGCCATCCCAAGCGGTTCTCCACCTGAAAGCTGGTGCTGCTGATCAGCATGCCGGTTTCCCCATCGTAAAGCCCCAGGAAGAGCGTGGAGTCATCCTCCTCCACCTCGGAGCAGTAAAACAGCAGGTCGCCGTTGGACAGAATCTCGCAGCTGATATACTCTCCGCTCCAGGTGTAAGAGTGGGGCTGCTCCCCAGTCCATATGGTGTACGTTGCCCCTGCCGCGTAATCCTCCGACACCAGTACCCCGCGCTGGACCGTCAAATAGGAATTCCTCTCCCGGCTCAGATAGACCAGCTCGCCGGTTTCCAGGTTTACAATCCCATCATAGCTGAACATATCCCCCGCAAGGCCATATACCGTGGCATAGCTGACCCCCTGTTCATCGGTGAACAGCTCGCCCATGGACATAACGGAAAAGCTTTGCTGTAGGGTCAGCTTTTCTCCGTCTCCGCCGTCCCCGGCGGTGGGATAACGGACGATCATCCCGTTCTGGGCCACGTAATATTCGCTGCCATCCGGGGAAAAATATCCATACCCGTCCACGCCCACGGCGGTGGTATACTCCACGACCTGTTGCAGCTGGGAGTCATAGCCCACGGCAGTCAGCATCTCGTCCGTCATCCGGCGGTTCCACAGCAGACTGCCCTTCTGCTCCTGATAGCTGTAGCAGAAGGCCTCGCCCTCCTGGTCATCCCCAGGCAGCTGAACCTTCCCATCCACTTGGCCGGTTACCATATTATAAGAGGCCAGCCAATGTTCAAAGGAGGCCCCCTCTTCATATTCTATGTCAAATTCCCTGGAGCTGGGCCGGTCAGACAGCGTATAGCCCACCAGCATATGCTCCTCCCCCAGGTCATAGAGGTTGACTGCGGCGATGTACTGCCCCTCCAGTTGGGCCTCCCAGTCCAGCACGGCGGTGAGAAAGACGTCTCCGTTCTCATTGATGGCCCGGCTGTTCTCCCGAAGCTCCAGACCGGTTAAACCGGGAAATTCCTCTTCCGCAGGCTGCGTCTCCTCCACCGCAGGAGCCGTACTCTCCGGAGCCGTCTCTTGGGGCCGCTCTCGCTTTTCGCAGGCGACCAGCAGGAGCACAGCGCTCATTCCCAGGCACAAAACAGCGGTTCTCCGTTTCATCGTTCCCTCCTGCTCTTATTCCTCAGAAGCATCGTCCTCGTCCGCGTCGGGATCCTGTGTGGCGTCCGCTTCCCCGTCACCGGGGGTCTCATCGGAGGTTTCCTCCGGCACCGGCGACTGTTCCCCTGAGAGCGAGATCTTCTGTTCCGTTACGCCGGCCCGCACAACTTCCGGGGCAGCGGATTCCACCACGTATTCCCGGCCAATGTCCAGTCCCCCGGAGGACACCGCCGAAACCGCCAGATACGCGCCCCCCGCCACCAGCAGCAGGCTCAGGAGCAGGGTGCCCAGCAGCTCTCCCTTGCCCCGCACTCTGCCATGCTTGATAACCGCGCGGCTGACCCGCTCGGCATCGCAGTAGGGGCACTCGTTGTAAAACGATGGGTATTCCTCCCCGCACTTGGGGCAGGCGATCATCTCGCCGTCAAAATTGCTTCGATTCATGCTCATACTCCGTTCTTTGGCCGCAGTTTATTTGCCCTTTGAGAATACTGTCATCATACCTTCTTTTTATCTCTCCGTCAAGCGCCTTGACAGCATCTTCATATTTTTGTAAAATGCGAATAGTTGGTATATCCTGTATATCAAGCGCTCTGTACGCTCCGCGGGCGCCAGTTGTTCCGGTTCCGCGGGGCTTTTCAACCCCCTGTCTTGAAAGGATGGTTTCCATGAAATTTACCAAGATGCACGGCTGCGGCAATGATTACGTTTATGTTGACTGCACCCGAGAACCATTGGAGAATCCCAGCGGTATTTCCAGGCTGATCAGCCACCGCCATTTCGGCATCGGCAGCGACGGGCTGATTCTCATCGCCCCTTCTCAGGCTGCCGACTTCCGCATGATTATGTTCAATTCAGACGGCTCCGAAGGCGCCATGTGCGGCAACGGCATCCGCTGCGTGGGCAAGTTCGTCTATGATAAAGGCCTGACCCGCAAGACCCAGGTTTCCATTGAAACCAAAAGCGGCATTAAATTTCTGGATCTGACTGTAAAGGACGGCAAGGTCTCCCAGGCCCGGGTGGATATGGGGAAACCCGATCTGGCCGCCCAGGCCCTGCCCGTAGTGGGCATGGGCGACCCTGTCATCGAACGCCCCATCTCGGTGAAGGGGCAGGACTATTTGATAACCTGTGTCTCTATGGGCAATCCTCATGCCATCCTTTGGGTGGAGGACGTGGACGGCTGCGGCTTGGAGGTCATTGGCCCCCTGCTGGAAACCCACCCCATGTTCCCCGACCGCTGCAACATTGAGTTTGTGCAGCTGGTTGACCGGGAAAATATCCGCATGCGGGTTTGGGAGCGGGGCGCCGGCGAGACCCTGGCCTGCGGCACAGGCGCCTGTGCCTCTGCCTACGCCTGCTTTGTGGCGGGCAAGACCGGCCGGGAGGTCAATGTCCATCTGCTGGGGGGCACTCTGCAGATTGAGGCTGCGGAGGACGGCCATATTTATATGACCGGTCCTGCCACCACCGTATTTGAAGGAGAGATGGAACTATGAAACTGACTGAGATGCTTGCCCGCCTGCCCCACAGGCTGGTTCAGGGCAGTCTGGAGCTGGAGGTCACTGCGCTGGTCTACGATTCCCGCCAGGTAATCCCCGGCAGCCTGTTTGTCTGCGTATCCGGCACCGTCTCTGATGGTCACCGCTTTATCCCCGATGCCATCCGGGCCGGCGCAGCGGCTCTGGTGGTGGAGAAGGAGGTTGAGGCTCCCGCCGGTGTCACCGTAATCCGGGTGGACAGTGGCCGCCACGCCCTGGCGGAGCTGGCCGCTGCATGGTTTGGCTATCCCGCCGAGGAACTGACCACCATCGGCGTCACCGGCACCAAGGGCAAGACCACCACCACCTACATGATGCGGTCCATGATGGAAAAGGCCGGCCTGAAAACCGGCCTGATCGGCACCATTGAGGTTATCATCGGGGAAGAGCATATTCCCGCTGTCAACACCACCCCCGAATCCTACTTGGTTCAGGAGTATTTCCGCCGCATGGCGGACGCCGGGTTAAAGTACGTTGTCATGGAGGTATCCTCCCAGGCCCTGAAAATGGACCGGGTGGACGGCTTCACCTTTGATTTCGGCATCTTCACCAATCTGGAGGAGGACCACATCGGCGCCAACGAGCACCCGGATATGGCGGATTATATCCGCTGCAAGGGACTGCTCTTGCAGCGCTGCAAAATCGGGCTGGCCAATGCCGACGCCGATTACCTGGATGAGGTCCTGGCAGGGCACACCTGCACTCTGGAGACCTATGGCCTTCATCCTAACGCAGATCTCTACGCCACCGACATTCACCGCATTCAGCGCCCCGGCTATCTGGGGGTGGAATATCAGCTTCGCGGCAAGGAGAGCTATCCGGTTCGGGTGGATATCCCCGGTGACTTCACCGTCTACAATTCTCTGGCAGCCATCTCCCTGTGCCGCCATCTGGGGGTGACGCGGGAGACCATCCTCAGCGCCCTGGACACCATCCAGGTCAAGGGCCGTCTGGAGATCATCCCCACCCCGGGGGACTACACGCTGATGATTGACTACGCCCACAATGCCATGAGCTTGGAGGCCCTGCTGGTGAACATCCGCAAGTATGGAACCAAGCGCATAATCTGCCTCTTTGGCTGCGGCGGCAACCGGGCCAAGTCCCGCCGGTATGAGATGGGGGAGGTCTCCTCCCGGCTGGCGGATCTGTCGGTCATCACCAGCGACAACCCCCGCTTTGAGGAGCCTATGGACATTATCAACGACATTCTCATCGGCGTCCACAAGGCCAGCGGCAAATACGTGACCATCCCTGACCGGAAGGAGGCCATCCGTTACTGTATGCAGATTGGCCAGGAGGGAGACGTGATCCTGCTGGCAGGCAAGGGCCACGAGGATTATCAGGAGATCCGCGGGGTCAAGCACCCCATGGATGAGCGGGACCTGATCGCGGAAATCATCGCTGAATCCGCCCAATAACCCCGGCCTTTCAGCTCAAGATCGTAAGTTCTCATCAGACGGCACAGCCCCACCCCGGGGACTGTGCCGTTTTTTGCTTTGCCGGCTGGGGAAAGGCTGTTCTGTCCCCTCACTTTTCCGCCATTTATTACTCTTTTTCCCTGATTTCTCTTATTTTTGTAACCTTTTGTAACTTTTTTAGATTTCCTGCCGGAAGCTTATATTTTGTGGTTGACATAATCACCATTCCACAAGAAAATGTGGTTGCGTCAATTTTCAGCCCGGATTTTTGGTTAATTTTTTCTTCCAAATTCTCCCTGTTTCTATTGCCATCATTCGGAAGAAATGCTATAATAGTTACAAATTGGTTAAGATCTTTGGAGCTTGCTCCATTTTACGATACGGTCTGCAGCTGCGGTTCCGGCTTTGGAAAAGAGGAATTTCCCCCTATGACTTCACTTGCTTATAAACTCCATCCTCAAATCCCTGAGGAACAGATTGTCAACCAGCCCCTGGTTCGCCCCAGGCGCACTCCCCAGTCTCACAGCGTTATCCGTCGGGAGGCGGTTCCCATCTCCCCTTCCGCCATTGCCGGCTTCGCCCTGGTTTGCATAATGATGGTGCTCGTGCTCTTCAGCCACATCCAGCTGGACCGGGTCAACAGCGAACAGTCGGCTCTCAGTGAAGAGCTTACCGCCTTGCAGAAGGACTATGAGTCCCTTTCCTCCCAGTATGAACAGATTTTCGACATGGAGGACATTGAGGCAACCCTGACCTCAAACGGCTCCATGGTTCAGTTGACTCCTGAACAGCAGACCTACATGGATCTCAGCCGCCCGGATAACGCCGTGGTCTATGAGGAAGCAGAGCCGGAGCGGGTTCTCCCCCTGTCCACCGCATTCTCCCAGGTTGTGGAATACTTCCGCTGATACAATGACATAGGGATCACAAAAGGCTGTCTCTTTTCGAGACAGCCTTTTTTACGCCTCAGTCACTTCGATGACGGTCAGAACACCCTCATGGACGGTAAACCGCACGTTCCAGCCCCCGAAGGTCAGGCCGTAGACCCGCTGGCTGTCCTTTTGATAGGACGGCCGGGGATCCTGCTCCAGCACACCGATCAGCCCCTGCCGCCGCTGGACGGGAATCCGGACCAGCAGCTCCTCTGGGAACTCCACCTTCAGCTTCCGCCATCCATTGGGATCGGTAAAGCCGCCGGCGGCCTCAGGATGGCTGTCCGTATAGGCCAGATAGGGCTTGATATCGTAGATGGGGGTTCCATCCATCAGGTCGGCACCGGAAACCTCCAGCACAGCGCCCAGCCCTGGCTCCTGCCGAACCCCCAGCAGCCGCACCGAAGACAGGCCGATGGCGTTGGGCCGGAAGGGGGAGCGGGTGGCAAAGACCCCTATCCGGGTATTCCCTCCCAACCGGGGCGGGCGCACGGTGGGAGACCAGGTCTCCCGCACCGCCTGGGAAAACTGCCAGATCAGCCAGATATGAGAGAAACCCTCAATCCCCCGCAGCGCATCCGCATTGCGGTACTCCGGTTCAAATACAATGGTGGCCCGAAGCTCCTCCACCAGGCCGGCTTGACGGGGTACTCCAAACTTGGTGGCAAAATCCGTGCGAATGCGGGCAATGATCTTCATAGGTGGGTTTGTTTCCGGATTCATGGGACACCTCCTAAGCCGGATTTAGCGCTGTACCCCCTGATACTGCTGCATAAATTCAGCGGCATCGTCCGGCAACTCATCCAGATCGTCCTCTCCCACGTCCACGCTGGTGATCTTTTTGCGGAAGAGCAAGTCATACATAACGGGGATAATATACAGGGTCATCAGGGTGCCATACAGCATACCGCCCACCACGACGATGGCCATGCCCCGGCCAATTTGGCTGCCCGCATCTGTGGAGACCAGCATCATGGTCATGGCGAAGATGGTGGTCAGCGCGGTCATCAGGATGGGGCGCATTCTGGTGCGTCCGGTGGCTACCAGCGCATTGGTGCGGTCCAGGCCGCCCTGGCGCAGCTGATTCACGTAGTCCACAAACACAATGCCGTTGTTGACGATGACGCCCACCAGCACCAGGAAGCCAATCAGGCTCACAAGGCTCAGCTGCTCCCCGGTCAGAATCAGGCCGATCATGCCGCCGGTGAAGGCCAGAGGCATGGTAAACAGCACGATGAAGGGGGCCAGCAGACTCTGGAACTGAGCCACCATAATCAGGTAAACAAAGAGCACTGCCAGGGCGATCATCTCGATCATCTGGGTCAGCATATCGTTGACCATATCCGTCTCACCGCCCAAGGTGATGGAGATTCCATCAGGTGGCTCATAGTCCGCCAGGGCCTTGGTCACCTGACGGCTGAGCAAGGTGGTGTTGTAGCCCTCCTCGGTGGTGGCCGTCACCGACATGGTTCGGGTCTGATTCTCCCGGCTGATGGAGGCCACGCCCTGACCATAGGCCACAGTGGCAATATCGCCCAGAGTGATAGTCTCATTCACGCTGTTGCCGTCCTCGTCGGTGGTGGTCACCTCAAATTCATAGTCCAGCAAATTGTACAGAGCAATGGGGTCATTTTCATTGACAACGGTCACGTTCATATCCGTCTGATCCACCGTCACCGTGGTGGAGGAGGATTCCGTGGTCATCGCGGCGGCCAAGTCCGAGTAGATCTGGGCCACAGTTAAGCCATAGCTCATGGCTTTGTCCTTGTCAATGTCCAGTTGGACAATAGTGTCACCCTCCTCCTGGCCGTTGGAGACATCGGCAAAGCCCTCGATATTCTCCACAATGGCCATGATATCCTCACTGGCCTGAACCAAATCGTCCAGATTATGGCCCCTCAGGTCAACGGAAAGTCCGCTGCTCATCATACTGGACATATCCATGCTGCTGACGCCGGCGGCGCTGACCTCGCAGTCCAAATCAGCGGTTGCCGCCTCAATGGCCTCGCAGGCCTGCTCCTCGTCGGCGTTCTCCTCCAGCATGATGTAATAGAGGTACTGGGAGTAGTCGTCGGAGGTTGCCGCAGAGGTAATCAGGCTCGCCGTGGTGCTGGAGGTGATACCGCCCACACAGTCGATCCCTTCTACACTCAGAATGCGATCCATGACTTCGTCCGCCCGCTGGTAGGCCTCCTCCCGGGACAGCTCCTCCGGCATGGTCACATTCACCTGCACCTGGTTGGTACCCATATCCGGCAGGATGACAATGCCCGTTCTGGTCACTGCCACCACGGACACCGCCAGCAGCCCGATAGAGATCAGCAGCGGCACCCACTTCCACCGCAGGCAGAACCGCAGCGTCACCTCATAGCCGTTCAGCATTCTGTCAAACAGCTTGTGGCTTTTAGGCTCAGAGCGTTTGAGCAGGGTCACGCTCATGGTGGGAACCACGGTCAAGGCCACGATCAGAGAGGCGATCAGGGAGAACGCGATGGTCAGGCCCATGTCGCTCATCAGCTCCCGCACCAGGCCATCGGAGAAAATCAGGGGGAGAA
>CAZVVH010000076.1:0-9287 GCA_964630475.1 uncultured Oscillospiraceae bacterium
TCAGCAGCCGCACCTCCCGGGCGGGCAGCATTCTGGGGTCCACGCCCCCCACGGTCAGAAAGCGCAGGAAGCCCTCCTCATAGCCGGTGATGATAAAGCCGATCTCATCCAGATGGGCGTCCAGCAGAAGCAGAGGCGCTCCCTCCCTCCCGCAGGGAAAGAGACGGATCAGGTTGCCCATGGCGTCCACGACCTGCTCGGTGCAGCCCTGGGGTTTCTCCCGGGCCAACTCCTCCGCCAGGGGCTTTTCATAGCCTGACGGTGCGCCAAAGGCGCACAGCCGGGTCAGTTCTTTCACTCTATCCAGCATAGCCACCACCTGTTATAGGGAATTGACAATCCGTTTGAAGATATCCCCCCGCTCCATAAAGTTCTTGAACTTGTCAAAGGAGGTGGAGGCCGGACTCATCAGCACGATGTCGCCGGGCTGGGCAAGGTCTCTGGCCGCCAGAACCGCATCCTTAAAATCGTCCCGGAAAAGGATGGGCATCTGTTCCTCCTCGTAGCCGGGCTGGCAGACCACAGCTGCGCACAGCTTGGGCACGGTTGAGCCCAAAATGTCCCCGCCGGTCAGGATCATAAACTTGCAATGCGCCAAAATCTCAGGCCCCATGTGGTCATAGGGAATCTTCTTGTCGTGTCCGCCGGCAATCAGGATCACCTTTTGCTTGAAGGAGCGCAGGCCTGCCAGGGTGCGGCTGGGGCTGGAGGCAATGGAGTCATTGTAATACTTAACCCCGTTTACCTCCCGGACGAACTCAATGCGGTGCTCCACACCGCCAAACTCCCGGGCAAACCTGCGGATCACCTCATCAGGCACCAACCCATCCACGGCGGCAATGGCGGCCTGGAAATTTTCAATGTTATGCACACCGGGGATCCGGATCTCCTCCACCGGCAGGACAGGGCGGGTCACTCCACCCTTCTTGACGCAGATCACGCCGTCCTCCAGCACCACGCCCTCGTCCAGGGGATTTTGACGGCTGAAATACACCGCCTGGCCGGGGGCGCGGGTGTATTCCTCCCGGGTCAGGTCGTTATCATAGTTGAACACCGCCTTGCCGGCGGCAGTCTGATGGGTAAAGATGTTCTCCTTGGAGGAGACATACTCTGCCATGCCTGTGTGCCAGTTCAGGTGATTGGGGGCCAGATTGGTGATAACGGCAATGTCCGGGCTTTTCTTCATGGTCATCAGCTGGAAGGATGACAGCTCCAAAACCGCCACATCCTCCGCCTTCATCTGGGCCGCCTCGGGTAGCAGGGGCTTGCCGATATTCCCTCCCACATAGGTAGTATAGCCTGCGGCCTTCATCAGCTCGGAGATGATGGTGGTGGTGGTGGTCTTGCCGTCGGAACCGGTGACCGCGATCAGCTTGCAGGGGCAGACCTCCACAAAAACCTCCATCTCAGAGGTAACCACGCCCCCTCTGGCCCGGCAGGCCTCCAGGGCGGGCACATCCGGGCGGATGCCGGGGGAACGGAAAATCACATCGTGGTTCAGGCCAGTCATGTAGTCCTCGCCCAGCTTGGCCTCCATGCCCAAGGCTTCCAGCTCCTCAATCAGGCCGTCAAACTTCTCCCTGGGGTTCACGTCGCAGCCGGTGACGGAGATCCCCGCCCCCAGCAGCATCCGGATCAGGGGGGTATTGGAAACGCCGATGCCAAGCACTGCCACCCGCTTGCCCCTCAGGGATTCAAAATATTCCTGTATCGTCAAAGGAAACACCTCACAAAGTTAAATTCAAGACATATGTTTTTATTATATCCCTATGAGGTAAAGAATGCAAGGAGCGCATTTAGCAGGGAATGGGAAATTTAGGAGGCGTTTCAGACAGAAGATCACAGCCGCACTGGACGCGGCCCAGACCGGCGACATCCGTGTAAAAAACGGCGAGAACATCCAGGGAACCATCCGCTTCGGTATGACGTCCCCAAGCTTCTTCAGCTGGTCTCCCCCATGGAGTGCTGAATTTTTCACCTGCAAGGATTTGACAATCGCTTTTCAATCAAGTAAAATAGAATCCGCAAGCTCGCTGGACAGCCGCGGGGGAAGCTCGAAAGGGCTCCCATGAGGAAAGTCCGGGCTCCATAGGGCAAGGATAACGGGTAACGCCCGCCGAAGGCGACTTCAGGAAAAGTGCAACAGAGATATACCGCCGGCTGTTGGCCAACGCTATGTCAGTTTTTACGATAGCGAATCCGGCCCGTTCCGGTAAGGGTGGAAAGGCGAGGTAAGAGCTCACCGGCCGACTGGGAACTGCTCGGCCCTGTAAACTCTATCCGGAGCAACATCGTGGAGGGGACAGATGCCGGCCCGGCAGTCCCCGAGGAGATGGCTGGAACGTACCGGCAACGATACGTCTAGATAGATGGCTGTCAAAACAGAACCCGGCTTATAGGCGGACTTGCAAGGAAAAGCCCCCCTGCCACGCGGCAGGAGGGGCTTTTTTTCGGCAGCCCGGAAGGGACAAAGCCGCCCGTGACCTCACGGACGGCTCTGCGTTGTTTTCATCAGCCCTGGCTCTTGATGCGGGCAAAGCACTCGGAGCAATACACGGGGCGGTCGGACTTGGGCTGGAACGGAACCCGCGCTTCCTTGCCGCAGCTTGCGCAGACGGCGGTAAAGTATTCACGGGGAGCGTGGGCGGCGTTCTTGCGGGCGTCGCGGCAGCTCTTGCAGCGCTGGGGCTCGTTCTGGAAGCCTTTTTCCGCGTAGAACTGCTGTTCACCGGCGGAGAAAACAAATTCCTGACCGCACTCTTTACATACAAGCGTCTTGTCTTCAAACATGATAAATACCCTCTCTTTTGACGAAATTCTCTTGCCCTATGGGCGGTATATGCGCTCAGCTAAAGCTGCAGTCGCTGTGGGAAAGGCGGCGCGACAGTTTTCGCCGCACACGCTGAACCGCGTTGTCAACGGATTTGACCGGGCGGTTCACTTGCAGCGCGATTTCGGAATAAGATAGCCCCTTCAAGTACAAGCCCAGGATCTTCGCCTCAAAACTGGATAATCGACTGCGAACTGCGTCAAGGCATTCCTGAATCTCTTCCTGTAGGATCAGAAGCTGCTCGGGGTCCATGGCCTCAGCCGGAAGATATTCAGCGCTATCGTCAAACAGCGGGTTTTCGAGTGAAACATAGGTGTTCAGCGGAGTATGCTTATCTCTTGCCGCAGACTGAACTGCGGAAATCAACGCATGATTGACACACCGATCCGCAAAGGTGCGGAAGGACGTGCCGCGTCGGGGATCATAGGAACGAATGGCCTTCAGCAGGCCCACCATGCCCTCCTGAACCAGATCCTCGTTTTCTCCTCCCATCAGGAAAAAGGATCTGGAGCTGATCAGGACGGTTCGACGGTAACGCAAGATCAAACACTCCTCGGCCATCCCATCGCCCTGCTTGGTGGCAAGGCACAGCATTTCATCGCTCATGGCCTGGTAAGAAATTCTCTCTGCTTCCATTCGTTCCCTCCTTCGTTAGTATATCCGTTTATCGCCAAACTGTCAAGGATTTATGAAGAAAATATTTTTTATTTTGTATAATTCGCCACAGCTAGTTTACATTGTCTAAACATATCTGCTCCCCCAGCGCCTCCTGACCAGGGAAAGGCAGGTGCAGATGCTCATAGGCCTTCCGGGTAACGCAGCGCCCCCGGGGGGTGCGGATGAGAAATCCCAGCTGCATCAGGTAAGGCTCATAGACATCCTCCAGGGTCACTGACTCCTCATTGATGGTGGCGGCCAGCGTATCCAGCCCCACAGGACCGCCGCCGTAATTTTCAATGATGGAGCGAAGCATTCTGCGGTCAATGGCATCCAGGCCCAGGGTGTCCACCTCCAGGGCGGACAGGGCCTGATCCGCCACCGCTCGGGTGATCACTCCTCCCGCGATGACCTGGGCGAAGTCCCGGACCCGACGCAGCATTCGGTTGGCAATGCGGGGGGTCCCTCTGGACCGTTTTGCAATCTCCATGGCCCCCTCAGGCTCAATGGGCACCCCCAGAATGCCCGCGGAACGGGTAACAATCTTGGACAGCTCCTCCGGGGTATACAGCTCCAAGCGCAAGGTGACGCCAAAGCGGTCCCTCAGAGGTGCGGAGAGCTGGCCGGCCCGGGTGGTGGCGCCGATCAGGGTGAACTTGGGCAGGTCCAGCCGAATGGAGTTGGCCGACGGGCCTTTGCCGATGATGATATCCAGGGCGTAGTCCTCCATGGCGGGATAGAG
Source organism: uncultured Oscillospiraceae bacterium (assembly GCA_964630475.1). Taxonomy (GTDB): domain Bacteria; phylum Bacillota; class Clostridia; order Oscillospirales; family Oscillospiraceae; genus JAJQBJ01. The sequence continues at coordinate 4,230 of CAZVVH010000076.1, forward strand.
GATCTCCTCCACGGAACGGTTCATGCGGTGGATCTCGTCCACAAAGAGAATGTCATTCTCCCCCAGGTTTGTCAACAGAGCGGCCAGATCGCCGGGCTTTTCAATGGCTGGGCCGGAGGTAATCCGGAGATTGACCCCCATTTCGTTGGCGATAATATTGGACAGGGTGGTCTTGCCCAGGCCAGGGGGGCCGTGCAGCAGAACGTGGTCCAGCGGCTCCCCCCGCATCTTTGCCGCCTGAATAAAGATCTCCAGATTTCCCTTGGCCTTCTCCTGACCGATGTACTCGGACAGGGTCTTTGGGCGGAGGGAGTAGTCGTTCTCATCCTCCGGAAGGGGGGCGGTGGAAATCAAAGGCTCGCTGGCGCGGACACCGGGATCGGAAAAATCAATGCTCAAGCCGGGTTCCTCCTTACTTTACCATTTTCTTTAGGGCCTGGCGGATAATCTCTTCCAGGGACAGGGTATCCATCTGAATGCCCTGGAATGCGGCATTGATCTCCGCTGGGGAATAGCCCAGAACGGCCAGGGCCGCTGTGGCCTCGGACAGCTTGTCCTGGGGAATGACTGTGGTTCCCTTGCCGCCGTAGGCCTCGCCGGCGGAGATGGTCTGGTTCTTGGCCATCTTGTCCTTCAATTCCAGGATAATGCGCTGGGCGGTTTTCTTGCCGATGCCGGGGGCGGAGGTCAGGGCCTTTTCATCCCCGGTGACCACCGCCATAGCCAGGCCAGTCGGGTTGGTGGAGGAGAGAATGGCCAGGGCCGCCTTGGGGCCTACGCCGGAGACCCCAATCAGCTGCCGGAAACAGTTCAGCTCTTCCTTTGTGGCAAAACCATACAGATCAATGGCGTCCTCCCGGACGCTCATATATGTATACAGACGGGCCTTCTCCCCCTGATGCAGACGGGACAAGGTGTTGCTGGTGGTCCTGCAGGCATAGCCCACGCCGCCGCAGTCGATCACCGCCAGATGCTCCTCCATCAGGGCCACCGGGCCGGAAAGGTAATAGATCATAAAAGCTTCCTCATTTGGTCGAGTATTGTTTGGGGTCGTACTTGCGCTCCCGATTGAGCAGGGAGGTGGCCGCCCGGCCGTGGCAGATGGCAATGGCCAGGGCATCCGCCGCATCGTCCGGCTGCGGGACCTCCTGCATGTTCAGCAGCCGCTGGGTCATCAGCATGACCTGCTTTTTAGTGGCTTTTCCGTAGCCGGCCACCGACTGCTTCACCTGCATTGGCGTGTATTCGTAAATGGGGATGCCGTGCTTCTCCGCCGAAAGGAGCAGCACGCCCCGGCCATGGGCCACCGAAATGCCGGTGGTGATATTCGTGCTGAAGAACAGCTCCTCAATCGCCACCTCGTCCGGATGGAAAGCATCCAAAAGCTGATCCATATCCTGGGAAATCTGAAGCAGTCGCCGGGACAAGGGCTGTCCCGCAGGGGTGGTGATCACGCCATATTGCAGCAGTTGATTCTTTCCCCGCTCCGCCCGGATCAGGCCAAAGCCAATGGTGGCTACGCCGGGGTCAATCCCAAGAACGATCATAGTTTTCCTCTTTCCCCCCAACGGGCTTTCCCTCAATTGTATTCATTTTATCATACATATTTTCTGGTTTCAACCATATATTCTCCGGCGAGTCACGCTGTTTTACCTTCATCCTATCGCAAATCAAATATTGATTTCCGGATTTTCTCCCTGTCTCTGGCAAAATCCTTTTTGCTATGCTACAATACCCTCAGAAAACCAATTTACAAAAACAGGAGGAATTTATATGACTGTCTCTTCCTTTGGTACAACAACATCCGGTCAGCAGGCCCATCTGATTACCCTTGACAACGGCCAGCTCCGGTGCTCCATCACCACCTACGGCGCCGCCCTGGTTTCCCTGGAGGTGCCGGACAAGTCCGGCAAAGCGCGGGACGTTGTGCTGGGCTTTGACACCCTGACGGATTATGAAACCCAGACCGCCTTTATCGGCGCCACCGTGGGCCGCTGCGCAAACCGCATCGGCGGAAGCCGCTTTACGCTGAACGGCCGGGAATATCCGCTCCCCGCCAACGAAGGCCCAAACCTGCTCCACGGCGGCGTGGGCTTTGACAAGCAGATCTGGGCCTATGAGGAGGCGGAGCGCGGCGTGAAGCTGTCTCTGACCAGCCCCGATATGGATCAAGGCTTTCCCGGCCAGCTGAAGGCCTCGGTGACCTACACTTTAGATGGCACCGCGCTGACCATCTCCTATTCCGCGGTCAGTGACCGGGACACCGTCTGCAATCTGACCAATCACTCCTACTTTAACCTGAACGGCCAGGGCAGCGGCACCGCCATGTACCACACCTTGCAGCTGAATGCCTCTGCCTTTACCCCGGTGGCCAGCAGCGCTTCCATCCCCACCGGAGAGCTGCGCCCTGTGGACGGAACTCCCATGGACTTCCGCTCCCCCACCCCTATAGGCCTGCGCATCAATCAGGAGGACGAGCAATTGCAATTCGGCGGCGGCTACGACCACAACTGGGCCATAGACGGCCCTGCCGGCACTCTGCGCACTGCCGCTGTGGCGGAGAGCGGGGAATCCGGCATCCGTATGGAAGTGAAAACCGACCTGCCCGGCGTCCAGTTCTATACCACCAACGGCCTGGCAGGAGTTCCGGCCGGCAAGGGCGGAGCGATTTATCGGAACCGGGACGCCTTCTGCCTGGAAACCCAGTTCTTCCCCGATTCCGTCAACCATTCCAACTTTATCCAGCCCATTTTGAAGGCCGGGGCGCTTTGGCGCTCCCAGACGGTTTATGCCTTCTCCGCCAAAGGAGCCTCCGATCATGGCTGACATTGAAGCACTGAAAGCGCGGTATCACGAATACATTCAATACAATCAGTCTCTTTTTGCCAAAGCAAAGATCACGGATGGCCTGTTCGGCCTCGGCAACAGCCCCAAACGGGACTCTGGCCACACGAAATTCTTTCAGGATGTGGCCGCCATTGTGGAGGAGCTGTCCGCCCAGCCTCTCACCGCCGCAGAAGCGGCGGAAGCGGTCCGCTGGATGCTGGAGGCCGATGCCCTGGCAGGCCAGAATACCTCGGCGGTCTGGATGATTGTCGCCGCCCAGCAGCATGCGGAAAAGCTGATCCCCTTCCTCCCCGCCCCGGAGGCCGCCCGCATTCTGCTGGATTACAGCAAGCGCTATCCCAAGCACCAGCGCCTGCCTATCCAAACCCAGCTGATGAAGCGTCTGAAAGCCCAGAGCAAAAAATAGACGGCACTTCCCTTGGGGCCTTCGTATTCCTCTTTATGCATATACGCCGTGAATATGCAAATTACCCTGATGGCGGATCCCCGGCCCGCCTCAGGGGTTTTGTCCGGGAAAAAGCGGTTATTCTACCCTTCGTCACCTTTCTTTCTTGTGGGACGTTTTTTCCGGTCTATTCATTCAATTTGCATAAAATTTCAAACAATATGCGCAATAGTAAAATTCTAACATTGACACTTTTCCATGAAAGTTGTTTAATAGCTTTATTGCAGGGAAGCTCAAACATAGCTTCCTGTCTTACATTTTTCAAGGAGTGAACTGAAATGAAAAAGTTAATTGCACTGCTCATGGCCCTGGCCATGGTTCTGTCTCTGGCCGCCTGTGGCAATTCTGACGACAAAGAGCCTGCGGAGACCTCCGCCGGCACTCCCGCCACCGAAACCCCTGCCGCCGAGACTCCGGCTGAAACTCCCGCCGGAGATGAGGACGCTGCTCTGACTACCGTCACCGCAGGTGTTCTGACCATGTCCACCAACGCCACCTTCCCTCCCTATGAGACAACCACCGACGCCGGCGGCTTCGAGGGCATCGACGTGGAGCTTGCCGGGGCCATCGCTGAGAAGCTGGGCCTGGAGCTGCAGATCGATGATATGGACTTCGACTCCGCACTGCTGGCCGTTCAGCAGGGCAAGAGCGATATTGTTATGGCCGGCGTGTCCGTCACCGACGACCGTCTGGTGGTGATGGACTTCTCCAATTCCTATACCACCGCCACTCAGGTTATCATTGTCCCCGAAGGCTCTGAGGTCACCTGCGACAACCTGGGCGACCATATGATCGGCACCCAGCGGGCCACCACCGGCAACATCTACTGCACCGATGACTACGGTGAGGATCATGTTGTGGCCTATGACGACGGCATCACCGCAATTCAGGCTCTGAACAACGGCCAGGTTGACTGTGTTGTCATCGACAGTGCCCCCGCTCGAGAGTACGTCAAGGCAAATCCCGGCCTGACCATTCTGGAAACCGAGTATGTCACTGAGGAATACGCAATCGGCGTGGGCAAGGGCAACACCGCTCTGCTGGATGCCGTGAACAGCGCTCTGGCTGAGCTGGAGGCTGACGGCACCGTCCAGTCCATCATCGACAAATATATCACTGCTGAATAAGCAAACCATAAACTCGCAAGAAGGGCGATTCAGTTCGCCCTTCTTGTTGCATGTACAGAAATCGACAGAAAGGTGATGAACTATGGAGCTTTACACGGAATGGAAAGCCCTCATCTCATCCGGTGAAGTCCTGGACTTCTGGCAGATATTTTATGTAAAATTCTATCAGGCATTTATCGAGGCCAACCGCTGGAAGCAGTATCTCAACGGCGTCGGCACCACTCTGGTCACCACGGCCATGGCACTGATCATCGGCATTCTCCTGGGCGTGGTCGCGGCCATGATCCGCACCGCCCACGACCAGCAGCGCCCCGGCCACAGGAATGTGATCCTGGGCTTTTTCAACGTGATCTGCAAGATCTATACCACGGTGATCCGGGGCACCCCCATGATGGTTCAGCTGCTGATCATGGGCCTGGTGATCTTTGGCAGCAGCCGCAACTTTACCGCCGTGGGTGCCCTGACCCTGGGCATCAACTCCGGCGCATATGTGGCGGAGATCATCCGCGGGGGCCTGATGTCCCTGGATCCCGGCCAGGCGGAGGCCGGCCGCTCCCTGGGTCTGGGCTATATTGACACGATGGTCTATATCGTCATCCCCCAGGCCTTTAAGGCCATTCTCCCCTCACTGGGCAATGA
>CAZVVH010000077.1:0-9151 GCA_964630475.1 uncultured Oscillospiraceae bacterium
CGGCCAACCCCTGCCTCTGGAATTTCAATCCACGCACCCCGCATGGGGTGCGACCACTCCACCAGGATGGCCGGGCACTTGGGTTCCCATTTCAATCCACGCACCCCGCATGGGGTGCGACCACAATCTCCTGCTTCAGTTCATCCGTTAATGTATTTCAATCCACGCACCCCGCATGGGGTGCGACACTCTTTTGTTGATCGAAAAGCTTTTGAAACCGAATTTCAATCCACGCACCCCGCATGGGGTGCGACGCGGCCTCATCGTAATAATCCGCCCGATAGAGGAATTTCAATCCACGCACCCCGCATGGGGTGCGACCTGTAGACGTTTCCTTCCTTTGCTTCGGACATATTTCAATCCACGCACCCCGCATGGGGTGCGACTTCAGGAAAAGGTCAAAAACTCCACCCAATACCGATTTCAATCCACGCACCCCGCATGGGGTGCGACGCTTTTGGATTGGAGGCAATATCTTCGAGTTCCTATTTCAATCCACGCACCCCGCATGGGGTGCGACCTCCGCCTCCGCTGTAATCCTCGGCCCGGTCTGATTTCAATCCACGCACCCCGCATGGGGTGCGACATCCACCGAATTTGTGGTGCGGCAGATCGTCTCGCAATTTCAATCCACGCACCCCGCATGGGGTGCGACCGAGTTTATCAAGGCAGGGGATGAGGCAAGGCTATTTCAATCCACGCACCCCGCATGGGGTGCGACCTGTCTACCACCAGCACCAACCCGGTGCAGAATATTTCAATCCACGCACCCCGCATGGGGTGCGACCGTTTCCAAGAGGAGGATAAAAAATATGTCTGACAATTTCAATCCACGCACCCCGCATGGGGTGCGACCCGGAGGCGGATTATATGCGAGAGGTGATTGACCGATTTCAATCCACGCACCCCGCATGGGGTGCGACAGCAAATAAGCACAAAAATTTCTGCGCTTATTTGTAACAAATGTTGAATTCCTGTTTCGGTACATTGTAAACAGAGAACAAGATGTTCCAAATTAAGGAATTTTTGCCATGCGTAATCAGTGCGAATAAAACGCATATTTCATGGGAACTGGGCATTCGCACTTAGACCATCAAAATACCCTCAGGATCATAGCCTGTCTTGGTTCCCACATGCTCAATTTTGTTTTGGTATTGATTTCCCAGGCGGTAAAACCGCAGACTATCTCGTTCCGGATCAATCAAATCGGTAAGTTTTGCTTTGATGATGCGGGCGGTGGCCTCATCCGCAGAACACTCAAATACAGAGTTTTGTACCCGCTGCCCGTAATCGACGCAAATCTTTGCTACCTTTCGCAACCTTTTACGTCCAGCAGCCGTGGTAGTGTCCACATCATAGGTAATCAGTAATAACATTGCAGCCTCCTCATTTCCAGAAAAAGGGTGGATACCCATCCAAGTCTCCTCTGAGATGTCGTGCCAATAGCAACGCCTGGGAATAGGGGACAAGCCCCCAAGGCAGTTTTTCCTTCAGATAAGGATGTGTAATGTTCTCTTTTTTGCGCTCCTGCCAGGCAGCGAGAACCGCTTTTCGTCCTTCATCCGAGAGAAATACTGCGCCGCCTGGTTCAAACCGAAACTGCTTTTCGCTCAGAATCTGTCGGTTAATCAAAGTCAGCGCCAGGCGATCTGCCACGACGGGGCGCAATTCTTCCATGAGATCCAGCGCCAGAGAACTCCGGCCCGGGCGGTCTCGGTGCAGAAATCCTACATAGCTGTCCAATCCCACCGATTCCAGCGCGGCGGCGCAATCGTGGGCGAGCAGTGTATACAGGAAAGATAACAGAGCGTTCATCGGATCCAACGGCGGGCGCCGGGACCTCCCCTGGAAAAAGAAAACATCCTTCTGCTGCAGGATCAGCTGGTCAAAAACTCTGAAATATACAGCGGCTCCCTTTCCCTCCAGACCCCGGAGTTCTTCCAAATCCTTGCACTGTGCAACTTGATCCAGCAGTTCCCGCAATTGAGCGGAGACGGCCTTCAGTTGGGGGACGTCCAGCCGCAAGGCGTGGTCACGTGTGGCTCGCTCCAGAATCCAGCGGCAGTTGTAAAGTTTTCCGCAGATAAAGGTGCGGGCCAGGCAACAGCTGGCAGCAGGGTCGTCCGCTACGCGGTATTGGGTACGTCGAAGCAAAACATTCCCGTTCTCCGCCCCGCAAGACCGGGCTAAGAACTGCCCCCGAGGAGTCAGAAAGACTATGGACACGCCCCGTTTAGCGCAGGCGCCCATGAGCGCGGGGCTGGCGCCTTTATAGCTAAAGGACAGAATGCTCTCTAAAGTGTGAAGGGGAAAACGGGCTGCGGTTTCCTTGCCTCGGAGGACGAGGACGTTCTCCCCTTCCAATGCCAGATAGCTGTCCTCACTGAGCACGAAGAGCGTGTTAAGTAACTTCCTCATGGTGCGTCCTCCTCTTCCAGATGCTGCTTCAGATAGGCAGAAAGCGAAGGGTTCCTCTTGAGTCGGGGCAGACATTCCTCACGAAGGGAGCATGCCTGACAGTGTTTGGCCGGAGTGGCTTTCGGGGTATGCCCCCGGTCAAAATAGTCATGCATCTCAGCACTCATATGCTGCGCCGTATTTCGGAGCTCTGGGGTAAATTTGACTGGACATCGACGGCGTGTCTCCCCATAAAAGAGCGCGCCCTCTGGAATAGAGCAGCAGAGCATTTCCTCCAAACATATGGCCTGAGCGCACAACTGTAGTTCATCTGCCTGATGCGGCTTCGGTGCGCCCCGTTTATACTCCACTGGAAAAGGAAGCCAAAGTCCTGTTTCCCCATGGAGGGGAATCCCGTCGGGGTTTGCATGGAATTCCACCACATCACACTGGCCGAATAAGCCCAGAGACTTGGAAGAGATGGACAAGCTGCGCAGGATCAGCGTGTCCCCCCGGCGCTCCCGTTGTTTTTCATCGTGAGCCCGCTGATGGAACAGTGCGCCTTCCACAGTGCGGAGATTATCTGCCCAGAGCCGTTCAATATGGATCAGCGCCCATTGACGGCGGCAGAACGCGAAGTGCTGTAGGCCGGAGAGCGGGAGCAGCTCGTCTTCGAAATAGGTCACCCCATACGCATACAGGTGATGCCGGCGGGGAGGGATGCCTCATCCACCGCAACAGTATAATCCTGATAGGAACGGGCGGGGGTGGGATCGTTGAGGTCCTTCCGCTGAACTTGTACCTTCTCAAAGAGCTTATAAGCAGGGGCGCAGCCCAACTCATTGTCGTGCTTAAATACAATCAGCTCCCGGACGGCCATTTTACCCCGGGCGGCGGAGTGGTCATGCTCAAACATGTTGAGAATAGCCTCCCACAACAGAGAAAGATCCTCCTCGGAGAAGCCGGTGGTCTTGCGGGCCAAATTAGCGGAGACATAGCCCTCGCACCGGTAGAGACCGTAGGGCACAATATACTTGCGGCCCATCTCGGTGCCCTTCTTTTCTGCGTCCGCCTCCGTGGTAATGGCCACTCGCGTGATGGTGACCTCTTGGGGAACGACAGGCTCCACGCTGCGGGCAAAACCCAGCTGAACGGGGCCGCGCACCTGACCGCAGTTGAGCGCGGCCTTGACAAAGGTGGTCATAACCGCCCCGAAGGTGCGGATATCATAGAAGTTGGTACACATCCAATCTCGGATTTTCTGGTCCAAATCGGGATCCGACTTTTTCTTCTCCTTCACTGTTTTCTCCGTGACCTCCAAAGCGGCATAGGCCTCAGCGTCGCTCCGGTTCAGGGGTACGCCGTCCTTAACATAGATGCGGTAGCCGGGGGCGTCCTCTTTCACGGTCTCCACATAGTTGCGGATCTTGCGTTTGAGACAGACGTCTGTCACAATACCCAATCCGGTCTCTGGGTCCACACGGGGCATGTTTCCCGCGTCCGGGTCGCCGTTGGGATTGCCGTTTTCCACGTCAAACAGGATAACAAATTCATAGCGGTTCTTGATAGGGTCAGACATGTTTCGTTTCCTCCTTTTTCTGATAGCGGGCAGCGGTCTGATGGAAATAACCCAGCTGGAAGGAGCCTTGCTGGGGCAGATTCAGGCGGGTGGGAAATGCGTCGCCGACTGTGACGGACAAATTAGCAAGCTGTTTTTCATAGAAAACAGCCAGGCCGGCGTTGGAGCCTCTGATTTTACGCAGATGGCTCTGCGCCAGTTTCGTGAGAATCGGGAAGATGGTAGCCGGGGTGGCGGAGGCGGAGTTAAAATACTTGTCCTTAATGGTGGTGTTGATGCCAGGATTGGCAGCGGATTGGATGGCCTCCAGGACAGAGAACAGCCGCCCCAGCGTATAGGGGATGTTGGTACTTTCCGGGTTCAGAGACACGGTTAAAACCTCCTTTGGAACATCTTTGTGCGGATTTTTCAAATAATAGGCTTTTAGAATCGCAGCCCGGCCACAGGTCACCTCGTGCTCCGCACGGATTCGCAACACCACGCCGTTGAGAAGTGTGGCGGGGTATGGGGTGTCCGTAAGAATGGCGCGCAGCACCTCGCCGGCAAGGCTGGGAGCAGGGGCTTTGTCCCTGGAATTTTGGTTAACGGTTTCCCTCAGCAATTTCCACAGGGGCAGCGTATCAAACGGGTCATAGCTGGGGCGTACAATCTCCAGCCGGTCATAGTGGGCCTGAACATTGCGGACAATAGCGCCAAAGGAATTTTGCAGGAAAAACCGGACGGACAGCCGGGCAGCGTTGGGAGCCAGACCCAGGATATAAAAGGGCTTGTCCGCGTCCAGCCTACTCTCGTCGAAGTCAACCGGCTCGCCCTGGATTAAGTCTTTTACCATTTTCCGCAAATCCTTTTCCTCATAGGAAGAAGGGGTCCCAAACAGAGCGCAGCCCAGGAAGCTCTGATAGGCCGGCTCACCGCCCTGGGCCCAGCAGACCACAGTGGTGTCACCGATGCGGCAGACATGCTCTTGATCGGCCAGCAGGTGATTAAGAGCGGAGGTATAAGCGAAGGCGGCATATTTACTGGTAGGGGCGTTTAAATTTTGTTCTCTGCCATAGGAACAGAAGGCGGGGGCGTTAAAGGAGACCAGTGCGGCGCCGCTGGACTGGGCCCCCTGTACCCCTTTGATGGAGGGATGGACCGCTTCCACCGGTCCCTTCTGACCGGTGACCAGGCAGACCATTTCCGGGCCGTCGCCTTGAGCGCTGTAATGGGTCTGCCATGCCTGGCGGACCGCGGAGTCCTCGTGGATAAAGGCGCCGTCATAGCGGAATACCAGATTCGCCCCGGATAAAATCCCGTCCCATTCGTCCTGGAGCGCCGAATGCTCCGAGACGCAGGCCGGGTCCCAGGTCTGAAAAAAAGCCAATAGGGCCTTCGCAGCAGGGGAATTTAACCCGGCGAGCAGCTTTTGATGGAGAGCCTTGCAGACTGTAAAGCAGTCCAGTGCCCGCTTGGGATTGCCTTTGCTGTCTGCTCCGAGGATGTAGCTGGAATTGTCACAGAGGAAGTTGGCGGCAATGCCTACGGTCCGTTTTACTGGGGCTGGCAGCTTTTCCATAAGCCGAGGGGCCAAGACGGTCCTTTTTCCTTTCATCTGCTCCGTTTTGAGGGAAACCACGCGAGTTAACTGCCCCTGATCGTCCAGGCACAGGGCGTAGGAGACCTTTACCGGCCCCCAGCCAGGCGGAGCGGCATCTCCCCGGGCGGCCAAATCCTCATAGTGCCGGACCAATGCTTGCAGGATCATCCCTTCACCTCCTCACTGTCATGGGGCGGGACCTCCAGCACCCCATCATGGAGAACAGCCCGGAAAAACAGAGGACGAATATTCTCAGGGTTCGAATAGTCCATGTCGTACAGAATGTAGCCGAGGTCCCGCTTCCCTTTCAGTTCATCCGGACAGGACGGGATTTCCGAACAGGGGGCAAAATTGGCCGGAAATTCCCGGCAGCCGAAACAGGGCTGGTGATAAAATTGCCCGTGGGCAATGCGGCGCTTGACAATGTCCTGGAACTTGCCCGGGGTGTCACCGGGCGCGGCCTTGTCGGTCATGTCAAAATGTGCCTCAATGACATAACGCACGTTGGTCAGCAGCAGCGTGGCCCGCTGCTGAATGTTATCCGAGGTACTCAGATATAGCTGTCCCTGACCGCGCTCCATGACCGTCCTGGCCGCGCGGGAATTCACAGTCGCTTTGACCTCGTTCCGGCGAAGATTCATAAAGCGGATGGGGGCGCAAACATAGATGCGGTCAATAGTCCACCGGAGACCAGGGTGCCAATAGATGCTTTCCAGCAGTCCTCGTGCCGCAGACGGCGTCATAATGTCGTAGCTGACCCGTTCCGTTTTCATCTCTGGGCGGGTAAAGCAGGCATAGTCTCCCCAGACCTCAAATCGAATGGACACTGAAAACACGCTCCTTTCGTAGTAAAATGTCGGACGGAAGTGGAGCGGGGAAGTCCCGCTCAAAAACAGGTATGGCCTTGTTGTGTAACATGTAAGCCACACAGTTCACTTCCTTTCATCTAAGATACGGTCAGTATAACACAAAAAATAATATCAATCAAGTTCATGAGATAAATTATTATAAAATATGCTTGACTTGAATTAAATAAAATGCTATAAATATTTAGTCGCCGTAAGGTGCGGATTGAAATATGAGATAAATCATTATTGTGTAATGTGTATCCCGGGAGTGTTGTTGCCAACCAACAATGCTCCGCTCCTGGGGCGCACATTTTACACAAACAATCCCTTCCCACTGTCCGCCTCCAGGGACAGGCCGGTTTTTTCAGAATACAGGGACGGATTGGTCAGTACCGCAATTTCGTCGCCCAATAATTCCACATCCCCCGCCTCATAAAGGGCGTTGAAGTGTTTGTCATATACAGATACGCCGTACTGTCCCAGCTTTCGAAACAGCTCCCGGGAACGTTCGCCCCACCGAAGTTGCTCCACCAGCGCCGCCCCCTCGCCGTCTGGAATATATACGGTACGGGTGGCATTTTCGATGAGATGAAACCGTTCCGCTACCGTACGGAACGGAAGCAGTTCCGTTTGCAGAGTGGTTAGGATTCCTTTTTGGTCCTGAGCCGCCGTTCCCTTCAAATCCAGCAACTCCTTAAAATAACAGGTAACCGCCGCCTGACTGGCCAAATCCGAATAGCGCTCCATGGCCGACTGCCCGGCGGCGATGGATGTGGCGAACAAGGGCGGTGCCTTGTCCTCGCCGCGAAAAATCGTGACAATGGATTCCGAAGCTGGACGTTTTCCTTCACGGTTGCATCGTCCGGCTGCCTGGAGAATGGAATCAAGCCCTGCTTCTTCCCGGAACACAGCGGGGAAATCCACATCCACACCGGCTTCAATCAGGGAGGTAGACACCAACCGGCAGGGAAGTCCCTCCTCCAGCCGACGGCGAATTTCCTTCAGCACCGCTCGCCGGTGGGTGGGGTACATTAGCGTGGAGAGATGGAAGGCCCCGTCTCCGTCCAGCCGCTTAAACACTTCTTGAGCACTCTTTCGGCTGTTCACAATGCATAACACCTGAGACGGCTGGTTGAGCAGCTGGGCCAGCGTGTCCCAACTCAGCTGCCCAGCTTTCTGGAATGTCACCCGACGGAATACCTCACATTCGGCATCTTCTCTCGGGCACAGCTCCGTCGCCCGCCGGCCAGGGAGAAATTCCTGAAACAGCTCGTCCAGGGCGGGCTGGGTTGCGGTACATAGTACGGCAGAGGCTCCATAGTGCGCTACCAACTGCGCAATGGCAGATACACAAGGGCACAGATATGGGACGGGCAGCATTTGTGCCTCGTCGAAGATAATGACACTGTCCGCCAGGTTGTGCAGCTTCCGGCACGGGGAGGAACGGTTGGCGTATAGAGATTCAAAAAACTGCACCGCCGTAGTGACGACCACTGGCATGTCCCAGTTTTCTGTGGCCCGCTGGAGCCGCATGGTCTCTGGCGTGGCCTCCTGCCCATTGTCATACAGCACCCCGGAGTGGTGTTCCAACACGTTTTCCGCGCCCAAAATCTCCCGGAACGTGTCGGCGGTCTGCTCAATGATGGAGGTATAGGGAATCACATAGATTATCCGGCGCAGGCCATGGGCTTGGGCATGGCACAGGGCAAAGGCCAGCGAAGCCACCGTTTTTCCACCTCCGGTGGGAACGGTCAGAGTGAACAGGCCAGGCGCCTGGGCCGCCCCCTGAGACAGACAGGCCTCTAAGATTGCGCACCGCCTGACGTTCAATTCCCCTTTTGGAGGAAACCAGCCGGATATGTAGGCCTCCAGCCGCTTTTTCAGGGTTGCCATATCCGCCCCGCCGCCGCGCTCCGGTGCCAGCTCTTCCATGAATTGCTCGGTGTCCAAGAAATCGGCGTCCACCAAGCAGGAATAGAGCATCCGAACAAAAAACGCGTCAGTTAGCGCGTCCTTCCCGCAAAAAGCAGGTAGTCCCGGGTTGGGCAGAGAGATTTCCCGACTCCATTCGGGGTCGGGCTCCAACTTGTTTTCCATCGCTCGGTGCATCCGACCAAGAAAGGTCGCCTGGTTTCCTCGATCCCCCTGACCGCCGCCGTCTGGCAGGCCGCTGTGGTGCCCAGCAACACAGAACGCGGCACAATTCTGGTTTCGCTTCGCGCACATAAAGGCACCAGGCGTGGAGTGGTCTACCTGTTCCGGACTCCCCTCAAGTCGCCGCTGAAAGGCTGCGGAGTACTTCCCAAGATCGTGGGCTAGACCGGCCAGCCGCCCCTGCTCTGCCGCGCCGAAGGGGGCAGCAAACTGGGCACATAATTGCGCAGTCCCCTCCAGGTGTGCATACAGCGTCTGCTTTCTGCCATCCAGTGTGGTATGTGCAAAATAGATCGTTTTTCCCACTACAATCACACCCCTTTCGCTTTATAAATAAAGATTACCACAATGACTGTCCGATAACCAGTACTTTTTTGACAAATCTCGCAAAGAAAACCTGTTTTCTCCGAAATAATACGCCTGATGCTCTCAGCCAAGTATGGGCAGCTGATTCGGGAGCGGGTATTCCGCTCGGAGCGAAGATAATGTACCAATTAATGATCATAGAGGAAAGCTTCCTGGATGCCCTGGTACAGATATTTCAGTACTTTGGCTGAGAACTACCATACAGAACAAGTTGTAGCAGGGTGGCTC
>CAZVVH010000078.1:0-9118 GCA_964630475.1 uncultured Oscillospiraceae bacterium
TCGAGAAAATGCTTGCATTTTCGAGAGAGCTTGTCGAGTTTTTCGACAAGCTCAATGTCCCCATCCCCGCCATTTTGGCAGGGATGGGGACAAGTTGTTTTGTCATTGCTCAGGGTTCAGGGCACAGGCTCCGTCGCTGTATGGGATGGTCACGGTGCTGCAGATGCCGGTCTTTTCGTCCCGGGTCATGTATAGGTCAATGCCCCGGCGGCCCAGCGTCCAGGCCTGGATATAGGAGGCAGCAGTGGCATCGCTGTAAAGGGCATTTTCTCCCATGTAGGAGTTAATCAGTGCGCCCAGGTCGTTCCTTCCCACGGAAAGCACATCCTCCCGCTCCAGCTTGGTCATGGTGGACAGGTTGTAGGTGATGCTGTCATAGCGGTAAGCCACCTTGTTGGAATTGACCTTGTCTGTATAGGTCAGCAGCATGGAAACATAGCCGTTGCGGTTATACTGGACGGTAATATCCAGCTTGCTGTAAAAGGGCAGAGAGAGATACTCCCGCTCACTCTGGACAAGGGTCTGGTCCAGCGCCTCCTGGGTGGTCTCAATGGCGGGATCGGACAGCACACTGTTCACCACTTGGCTGATGGCCTGGTTGATGCTCTCCCCCTTCTCCCCAGTGAACTGGGGATATTCCACCTGGATGCTGTACACCGGGGTCCCGTCGCTGGCGTTCCAGCCATTACCGGTGCTGGTGTCCTGATAGTCCAGGGAATTCAGCTGACCGCTGCTGCCCTGGGCGGCCAGCACCGCCAGGTCCGCATCTGCGCTGCATTGGGTGAACACATCCACATAGGAGCCGTCCAGCCTGGCCCAGTATTCACCGGCATCGAAGCAGCAGTCCCAGGTGCTGTCCCCCATCCGGATGGAGAAGGTGACTACGCCGTCATTGCCATTGCTCCAGCTGATGGTTTTGCTGCTCACCTTTCGGGTCTGGGCATCACGGCCTTCCTCCCGAATGCTGGAATAGGCAGATAGGACCAGGGTCTTATCCTCCATGGAGAAGCTCTCCACCCGCATGGCCATGGCCGCCTGGGTGTCATCCACGGTTCCGCTGACCTCCCATGTGGTGCCCGCCAAATCGGCGCCCCGCACAAGGCCGCTGTTGTCCCGCTTTTCCTTCCAGGTGTAGTACAGGCCCTTATTGGTATCCAACGTCAGAGTGGCGGTCATTTTAATGGTGCCCCGGGCGACCAGCACACCGTCCACGGAGTTGATGTTAAACAGCTCGGTACACTTCAATCCGCTGTCGTCCCACTCACTGGAAAGATAGCTGACGCTGTTGCTTCCAAACTCCTCAGAAAGCTTGTTTATGCTGACCTCCGCAAACTGCTGGGTCAGGGTCCCCTCGGTGACCTGCAGGTCCATTTCCTCCGTATTCAGGCCCCATTCCACCAAGCTCCAGCCGCCATTTCGGGTATATGTATAGCTCAGGGTGCAAACATACCGGGCATAAATGCCCTCGCCCTCCAAAATGACCTCACACTCCACCCAGTCCGTCTGGCGCGTGTTGTCCGTCTTCCGATTCCGGATGGCCAGGTGCGTGACCTGGGAATCCAGAACGGTGTCATCCACCGTGACAACCGCCAGCTCCTTGGGCAGATCGTTTCTAATTTCCTCTGCAGTCTTGACATTCTCCAGCTTTGTCTTGCTCAGCTCAAGCACAAAATCCGCCATGGCGTCAAGATCAACTCGCTCTATGATGTCCTCAAAGCTGCAGCCCGCCAGCGCCGCCATCATCAGTAGCGCCGTCAAAAACAGCAACACTTTTTTCATATTATCCTCCAGCGGGAGCCTATCTTTTTCTCTCGTTCCCGCTCTTTGTGTGGCGAAAGCAGTCCAGCTCCTCTCTTCCGTCCGCTTACTTCGGGGACAGGTCCACCTGTCTTCGCAAAATGCTCAGCGGAGGCACCGGCCTGGGCAGCCGCATTTTAAAAACGGACTGGGGCTTTCTGGCCTCGGTCAGGGGCAGCCCCGTCTCATCCTCCATGACAGGAGCCTGGAAGGACACCGGCAAGGTGTCCGGCCCCACAACCTCTACGGTATCCCCGGCGGCGAACTTGTTCCGCAGGGACAGGGTGGCGAGGCCATTCCCATCGCAGTCCCGCACAATGGCGCAGACCTGCCAGTCCCGGATATACCGGGCATTCTCGGTATACTGGCCGGGGTAGCCGTAATAGAACCCAGTGGAATAGTGGCGGTGGCTGACCCGCTCCACCTCCTCCCGCCAGCGGGGATCCAAAGGCTGGCCCTGCAAGGCGGCGTCCACCGCGTGGCGGTAGGCCCCGGTGACAATGGCGGCGTAGTAGGCGCTCTTGGCCCGACCCTCAATCTTCAGGGAGTCCAGGCCCACGTCGATCAGCTCCGGCACATGGTCGATCATACACATATCCCGGGAGTTCATAATATAGGTCCCCTTTTCATCCTCGATGATGGGAAAATACTCCCCAGGCCGCTTCTCCTCCACCAGCGCATACTGGTAGCGGCAGGGCTGAGCACAGGCCCCCCGGGAGGCGTCCCGCCCGGTCATGTAATTGGAGAGCACGCAGCGGCCGGAATAGGACACGCACATGGCGCCGTGGACAAATGCCTCCAGCTCCAGCTCCTTAGGGGTTCCCGCCCGGATTTCCCGGATCTCCTCCAGGCTCAGCTCCCGGGCCAGAATGACCCGGCTGGCTCCCAGCTCGTACCAGCTCCGGGCGGTCTCGTGATTCACCACGCTGGCCTGGGTGGAGATATGCAGCTGAACTCCCGGCGCATACTTTTGCGCCAGCCGGAAGGTCCCCAGATCCGCGCAGATCACGGCGGTGACTCCGGCATCCTGAAGCAGCTCCAGCCACGGGGGCAGCTTCTTGATGTCCTCGCAGCGGGGCATGGTGTTACAGGTCACATGGGTAGCAACCCCCCGGGCCTTGCAGTAGTCCACGGCCTGCCGCAGCTCCTCCGGGGTAAAGTTGCCGGCAAAGGAGCGCATCCCAAAGGTGGTCCCGGCCAAATAAACCGCGTCTGCCCCGTAGGCGACCGCCATTTTCAGGCGCTCCATGTCCCCAGCCGGAGCCAGCAGTTCGATCTTATCCCCCATTTTCTTCAAATCCTTCGTAGTTGGTCCCGTCCTCTTCCGCCACATAGTCATCGGACAGGTAGGTTTGCTTTGCCTCCGTAAAGTCCTCCGCGTTGGTGAAGAAGTGGCTCTCTCCATATCTGTCATGGAGGTAGAAGTAGTAATCCGTATCATTGGGATTCAGGGCCGCCTGAATGGACACCAGGCTGGGGTTGCAGATGG
The DNA here is from genome assembly GCA_964630475.1 of uncultured Oscillospiraceae bacterium. Classification (GTDB taxonomy): domain Bacteria; phylum Bacillota; class Clostridia; order Oscillospirales; family Oscillospiraceae; genus JAJQBJ01. Next base: position 3,287 of record CAZVVH010000078.1, read on the forward strand.
GTCCCTCGGGCAGACCCTCGTACACATAGGTGTTGTAAGGGGAATCCAGGGCCAGCTCCGTCTCCGTCAGGGTCTCCTTGCGCTCCTGTCCGCTGCGCTCCAGCGCGTACTGGACAGTGGCGTCAATTTGCAGAAAACCGTTGGTGACATTGCTGCCCAGGCGGTTATAGATGACGGAGGAGATATTTCTCTGATCCTGGCCGTTGGACTCCTTCTCAATCATGGAGGCGATGGTCAGCAGCTGCTGCATGGTATAGCCCTTGGCCTCCGTCTCCTGGCGCATCTCGGTGGAGTACTGGCTGTCAAAGTTCACCAGCAGCTTGTTGATGGCATAAAGGGGATCATGGCCCACATAGAAGGTATAGGTATCCGGGAACAGGTAGCCCTCCAGCCGGTGATAATCTCCCAGGGGCACATCCTCCAGGAAATCAAAGCTGTAGTCATGCTCCGCGGCCACCTCCTGAAGCTCCTTCTCGCTCTCGCAGACCCCCTTTTCCACCAGGAGTGCAAAGATCTGGTCCACAGTATAGCCCTCGGGGATGGTCACATCCACGGTGGTCTTGGTGGCCGAAGCGCTGCTCATGGCGGACACCAAGGCCCGATAATCCATATTTGTATTCACCTCGGAGGAGCCGTAGCTCAGCTTCTTCTCCGCGTGAGTCACCTTGCAGAACAGCTTGAACAGCCAGGGATAGTCGATGATCCCCTCCTCCTTGAGGGTATTGGCCACATCGTCCACCGTGGTCTCTGAGGTCAGCTCAATGACTGCGTAGGCCTCTTCCTTGTTCAGTGCCAGCACATCATTGGCGGCGATCCAGCCGCCGGTTGCCATGGCCAAGGAGCCGCCCACCACGAACACAATGTAAATCAGCACGGCCAGGGGAGTGGGGATCCGGCGGCGGCTCTTTCCCCTGCGCCGCTTCTGTCGGGTCACCTCTGCGGCGGCCCGCTTTTTGTCCTGTTCAGTGGGCTGCTGGGAGGAACGCAGCTCCGCCCCGGTGGAGCTGCTGCCCTGTTTCTTCTGCCGGGCCTCATAAGGCGCCCAGTACTGGCTCTCCAGGCTGTCAATATCCTCAAATTCGTCCAGGTCGAATTCGTCATTCTGGGACCAGTCAATGGACCAATCGCTGTCAAATCCGCCGGAGCCGTTCTTGTTTTCATTTGCCATAGTACGATTCCTTTCCAGGCCCTTTGGGGGCCTGCTGCTTATCTGTCATGCAGGGGTGCTCCGCCCTTCCCGCTCGTTAAAAGGAGCCGTGGAAGTGGATGGCGTTTGCCACCTCGTCTGCCTTCTCCTGTCCCGCCAGGCAGCGGACCAAAGTCAGGCCAAATTCCAGGGTGGAGCCTGCGGCCTCGCCGGTGACAATTTTGCCATCCAGCACCACGCCGCTGCCCAGCTGAACCTCTGCGTCACAGAGGCCCTCCTCCATGCCGGGATAGCAAACGGCCTTCCTGCCCTCCAGCAGGCCCATGCCGCCCAGGATAGTGGGCGCGGCGCAGATGGCCGCCACCCAGCGGTCATGCTCCGCCGCATAGCGAACCAGCTCCACCGCAGGCGGGCAGGCAATAATCTCAGACACGCCGCCCAAACCGCCGGGCAGGATCACCATCTCGGCGGCCTCCACATCGGCCTGGGTCAGACCGTCAATGCTGCGGTCAGCCCGCATCTCAACCCCGTGGGAGCTTTTTACAATGCTGCCGCCGATACCCAGGGTGCAGACCGGAAGGCCGGCGCGGCGCAGGCAGTCAATGGGACCGATTGCTTCCGTCTCTTCAAACCCATTACCAAGAATTACATAAATCATACTAAAATCTCCTTTTCCATTGATCTGTCAGCGGGTTACCGCTGTTCCTTCACAAAATCCTTTACCAATTCCCAGATTTCCTGGTGAATCTCCTCCACATCGCGCAGGCATCCGTCCTTGACACAGGGGATCACATCCCACCCCAGCACCGGAGCCGCCTGACGTGCCGCCCCGCGGCACTGGGCCAGATAGGCCGTATCCACCTCATGGATATCCCCCTGGGTATGGGTGTCCAGCTCCCGCTGGCGCAGAAGGGAAACTGACCGCTCTGTGGGCATATCCAGATAGACCACCTTGTCCGGCGCGGGCAGACCCAGCTTGTCAAATTCGAACTCATACAGCCAGCGGAAAAACGCCTCCCGCTCCTCCAGAGGCAGCTTGGAGGCCTGATGTACCGCGTTGGAGGTGGTGTAGCGGTCCGCCAGAATCAGGGTTCCCTCCCGATAATCCTGACCCCATACCTTTTTATAAGAGGCATAACGGTCCACCGCATAAAAGGAGGACGCCGCATAGGGGTTCACGTCGGAGGGCTTATTGCCGAATTCGCCCCCGAGATACATGCGAATCAGCGCGGAGGATTCCTCCTGATACTGGGGAAACACAATGCGGCGAAAGGGAATCCCCTCTTCCTCCAGCCGCCGGCAGAACCGGCGAAACTGGGTGGACTTGCCGGAGCCGTCTGTCCCCTCAAATACAATGAGTTTTCCGCTCATAGCTTTTTCCTCTCTTATTTTACCATAATTTTGATCCAATTCCCGCCGTTTTTCCAGCGGAATTCTTAACGTTTTTTTAATTTTTTAACTGTCCCGCTTTCCTGTCAGCCGCATCCCGATGGCGGTAAAGAGAAATTTGGGCAAATTCATCATGCGTCTGATCCGCCAAGGCTCCTTCACCAGGCGGTAGGCCCACTCCAGGCCCAGCTTCACCCAAATATCAGGCGCCCGGTGGGAAATCCCCGCGAAGATATCCAGGCTTCCGCCCAGGCCGCAGAGCAGCTTGGCGCCGGTGGCCTGGCCGTTCCGGGCCATCCAAAGCTCCTGCTTGGGTGCGCCCAGGCAGACCAATACAATGTCCGCCCCAGAGGCCCGGATTTTCTCCACCACTGGGCCATCCTCCTGAAAATAGCCATCCGCCGCTCCCGCCACAATCAGGCCGGGAAACTTCTCCTGCATCCGTTTGCCCGCCTCCCCGGCAACGCCGGGCTTGGCGCCCAGGAAGTACACAGACCAGCCCCGCTCCGCCGCCTTGCCCAGCATAGCGGCGCCAAATTCAATGCCTGCTACCTTCTCCTTTAAGGGCACTCCCAGAATCCTGCCCGCGTAGACCACGCCGATTCCGTCCGGCAGTGCCAGAGAGGCGCTGTTCAGGGCAGCCTTCAGCTCCCCGTTCTTCCGGGCCGCGTAAATGATCTCAGAATTGGGCGTTACCACATAATGGAAGCCTCCGGACGCCACCATCTGACAGCCAGCTTCCACTGCCTCTGCCATGGTGATGCTGTCAATCTGAACGCCCATGATTTTTTGTTTCAACAAGAATTCCTCCTAATATGTGAAGGCCTGCGCGTAGGCATACCAATCCATGATAATATTTAACATATTATAGCACAAGCATTTTGGGATGTCTACCTCACCGCCGGAAAATCCACAGGATCCGGCGCCCCTGCGCACTTTTGCAAAGAACGCCAAAAATGCGGACTTTTTTTCAAAAGGGATTGACTTTTTCGCAAGAAAGTCTATAATGAAAATAATTATTACTGCTATTCAAATGCAATGACCGGGAACCAGTAAGTCCGCACGGTGCGTTCAGAGAGCCTCAGTCTGGTGCGATGAGGTACGCATTGGCCCGCCGAATTCTTCCCGAGAGCAGTCCGCTGAACTTGTTTTAGTAGGCGGCACCGGTTTTCCCCGTTATCGGAACCAGTTCGATGGTGAGCAAAGTGGCGGTAGGGTTTCTGCCGCAAGCTGAGGTGGTACCGCGGGAATTTCCCGTCCTCTGTATGAGGGCGTTTTTTTGTCCCTTGGCAATTTGCCGCTGTAAAGTGCCGAACTCCCCTTGCCGGCTCTCTTGTTATTTGCCGCAGATGCTGCGGTGGATATATCAATTTTTAGGAGGAAATAAAAAAATGAAGAAGTTACTCGCTATGATTCTGGCTCTGGCTATGGCCCTGAGCCTGGCTGCCTGCGGCGGCGGCAATGACAGCAATGAGCCGTCCGAGCCCTCCGCTTCCGTTGAGACCCCTGCTGAAACTCCCGCCGAGACCCCTGCGGAAACTCCCGCCGAGACCCCTGCCGAGACCCCTGCCACCGGCGATGACACCTACACCATCGGCATCTGCCAGCTGATGCAGCACGACGCACTGGACGCCGCTACCCAGGGCTTCCAGGATGCGCTGACTGAGCTTCTGGGTGACTCTGTCACCTTCGACCTGCAGAACGCCCAGGGCGACTCTACCACCTGCTCCACCATCGTCACCGGCTTTGTGGCCAACGGATATGACCTGATTATGGCCAACGCCACCCCTGCCCTCCAGGCTTCTATGTCCGCCACCTCTGACATTCCCATTCTGGGCACCTCCGTCACTGACTATGCAACCGCTCTGGATGATCCCGATATGGATGCATCTGTGGGTACCGGCATCAACGTCTCCGGCACCTCTGACGGCGTGGATGCGCAGCTGTATGCCGACCTAGTGATGGAGCTGGTTCCCGACGCCCAGAAGGTTTCCATCCTGTACTGCTCCGCAGAGGCCAACTCCGTTGTCCAGGCTCAGCAGTTTGAGGAGTGCATGGCCGCCTACAATGTGTCCTGCACCGAGTTCACCTTCTCTGATTCCAACGATATGCAGTCTGTCTGCACTGCCGCCATCCAGGACTGCGACGCCATGTACATCCCCACTGACAACACCGCCGCTTCCAACATGACCATCGTTTCCAACGTCTGCGCCCCCGCCGGCATCCCCATCATCTGCGGCGAAGAGGGTATGTGCTCCAACGGCGGTTTGGCTACCGTCTCCATCAGCTACTATGATATCGGCTACCTGTGCGGCCAGATGGCTTATGACATTTTGGTCAACGGCGCTGACGTCTCCACCTTGCCCATTGGTTACTCCGTAAACCCTGTAAAGAAGTACAATGCGGATTATGCGGAGGCCATTAACTTCACCATGCCCGAGGACTTTGAGCCGATCGTGACCGAATAATCTCCGGAACCTCTGGAAAACTAATCTCGAAAAATCCCGACAACGGTATTCCCTTTGTCGGGATTTTATGTTATATTATAAAATGAAAGTTTGTTTGCATTTTTTCAAAAAACGAGATAAAACGGAGGAATCAATCTATGCTGGCTTACTTTTCATCCCTGAACCCTGTTGCGCTTTTGCGCAGCTGCCCCGGCGGCATCGCACAGGGTTTAATCTGGGGCATCATGGCCTTGGGCGTTTACCTGACCTTCCGCATGCTGGACGTGGCTGACCTGACGGTGGACGGCTCTTTGGCCACCGGCGGTGCGGTCTGCATCATGCTGGTCCTCAACGGCTGGAACCCGGAGCTTGCCCTGGCAGTCTCCTTTGTGGCCGGTTTGGCCGCAGGGATCATTACCGGCTTGCTGCACACCCTTCTGGGCATCCCCGCCATTCTGGCCGGCATCCTGACCCAGATTTCCCTGTATTCCATCAACCTGAATATCATGGGCAAGGCAAACCAATCGGTGAATGTGAATAAAGTGACATTCCGCATCACCTCCAACGCCAACCTGCTCCCCCGCACCATTTTGATCTGCGCCATCTGCTGCGCCGCCATTATTGCGCTGCTCTACTGGTATCTGGGCACAGAGCACGGCTCCGCCCTTCGGGCCACCGGCAACAACGACAACATGGCCCGTGCCCAGGGCATTAACACCAACTCTATGAAGGTGGTGGGTCTGGCCCTGTCCAACGGCCTGGTGGCCCTGGCCGGCGGCATGCTCTCCCAGTATCAGGGCTTTGCCGACGTCAACATGGGCCGGGGCGCCATCGTCATCGGCCTGGCCG
>CAZVVH010000079.1:0-8784 GCA_964630475.1 uncultured Oscillospiraceae bacterium
CCGTCCAGAACTCCGACGCCATCATGGTTCTGGATCACGGCGTGATTATCGAGCGCGGCAGCCATGACCAGCTGATCGCACAGAAGGGCAAGTATTATCAGCTGTACACCGGTGCCTTTGAGCTGGATTAACCTCTCGAAAACTGTAAACATAAAAACAGAAACGTCCTCGGGCAATTCCGAGGACGTTTCAGGCTGTAGAAAAAGATACTTTTAAAAATTTCGTCTGCAAGGGCCTCGCAGAGTTCCGTCAGCTTGCTGACGGAAACAAGTGAAATCCATAATGAATCCAAGGACATGTGCCTTGGATTCGTTCCTGCTCAGCCTGCAAACGTGCGCGCAAAGCGCGTGCGCTGCAGCAGGGTGCAGAAGTTCGAGAAAATGCTTGCATTTTCGAGAGAGCTTGTCGAGTTTCTCGACAAGCTCAAACGTCCTCGGGCAATTCCGAGGACGTTTGTTTTGTTTAGCGATTCCAAAGGAAATTCATATATAGGGAATTCTGCTTGGCCCAATCGGCCTCACAGTGGCGGCCTCCGGGTTGGTAATACAGCCGGGTGGCCGCGCCTTTGCGCTTGAACCCCTCCGCCAGCATGTGATTGCACTGGGAGGTATAGGTGTCAAAATTGCCGCTAAGCTTTTCCGCACTGCCTCTGCCCTCCAGCTCTCCCCAGCTGAGATAGACCCGGGTATCCCGGCTCATCCGATGGACCCGGATGTCATTGAGCAGCGCCTCCAGGCAGGGCGTCACCGTGCTGGACAGGCAGGCCGCCTTAGAGAAGGTCTGGTTGTAACAGGTGATGCCGTAGAGGCTCATCAGGCCTCCCATGCTGCTGCCGCCGATGCCGGTGGCCTCCCGGAACGAATAAGTGGGGAAGGTGCGGTCGATATAGGGCTTCAGATCCTCTACCATCCAGTCCAGAGTGGCCTTTCCCGTGCCGTACAGATCTCCGAAATAGGCATCGTTGAAATGATAGGGACAGTATTCCCGCAGCCGCTCCCGGCCCTTGTGGTTGCATTCCACCCCCACGCAGATCATGGGCCTATTCCAGCCGTCGAAAAAGTCCTTCAGGCCCCAGCAGGTGCCATAGGTGGCGTCCTGGTTGAAAAACAGATTGTGGCCGTCAAAGAAGTACATCACCGGATAACGTTCCCCGGAGGCTTCATAGCCGTCCGGCAAATAGAGGTGAAGAGTGCGGTTCTCCCTTTCGGGGGTAAAGTAGATCTCTTGTTTGACTATCACGGGAACCTCTCCATCAGCTCTCAAAGGGGCGTACCCGCAGGGTCACGCCCAGGGAATCACAGATCCGCTTGCTCTCGACCTGCTCCTCCGGGCTGGTCACCTGATCCACCACGGTCATCATCACCTGGGACACATAGGCGGTGCAGTTTTTGGCAAAGTCCAGCATAGCCTGATAGGAGCCAATGCCGAACTTGGAGCGGGTCAGCCGCAGATAGTCCTCCGGGTTGTTGGCGTTCAGGCTGATGGAGACCACGTCGATCTTCCCGGCCAGCAGGGGCGCGGTGTTCTTCTGATAGATCAGATCAGACAGGCCGTTGGTATTGAGCCGGGTCTTGACCTGATAGTTGGCCTTGATCCAGGCCGCCACCTCCAGCAGGTCCTCCAGGCGCTCAGTGGGTTCGCCATAGCCGCAGAAAACCACCTCATCCTTTTCATTCAGCGGCCACTGGGCCAGGGAGTCGCAGACCTCCTGGACAGTAGGCTCCCGCTCCAGCCACAGGGAATCAGACCCATAGACGCCGGGGCCGTTTTGCCGCAGACAGAACGTACAGGCGCAGGGACAGCGGTTTGTCATGTTCACATAGATACCGTTTTTCACAGGATAAGTGATAGTCATTCCTTAAACTCCTCCGATTTGTTCTTTGACGCCGGCCTTTTGCAGCGCCGCGCCCACCAGAATAAAGGCCACAGAGCTGAGCACCACCTGGGTGATATAGCCCGGAATCCCCAGGGCCGGGGCGGCCCAGTTGCCGGTGATCAGGGCTTCATAGGTATAATAGCCGCCTACGCAGACCACAAAGGAGGGCAGGATGCCCAGCAAATTGCGCCTACATATTATTTTAGCCGTTTTGCGGCTAAAAAACAAGGCTGTTACCGCTTTAATGACAATGGTTCCCGGCGCCCACATGGCGTAGCCGGACAGCAGGTCCGCCAGGCCCGCTCCGATAGCTCCTGCGGCGCAGGCATAAGGGGTGGGCAGCAGGCAGGCCGCCAAATAGATAAACCCGTCTCCAACGTGGGTATAGCCGGTGTGGCTGGGCACATGGATATAAGCGGTAAAGACAAAAATAACCCCTGCGAACATGGCTGTCATCACCATATTTCTGATTTGCTGACGCTTCATGGAAAAACCTCCTGTCATATTTTATAATCTGATCAAAATCAGCATTCATCCTGATACAGTGCGTCCTGGCTTCCGCCCAGCTGATATAGATACTCCTCAATGGCAATTCCGTCTGTGGGCGGGATTCCCATTTCCACGGTGCGGCGGATGGTCTTGGTGATGTAGCGCACCGCCTTCTCCACGGACTGGCGGAAGGGCACACCGTTCACCATATCTGCCGCCAACACCGCGCAGAACACGTCGCCGGTGCCGGAGCGGTTGCCGCCTACCTTTTCCGTCCACACCTGAGTGGGCTTCTCCCCCCGCTGGTAGACAAAATTGCAAAGCCCGCCGTCCCGGGTCAGCCCGGAGATAACCACCTTTTTCGGCCCTTGCCGGGACAGCTTCCCGCACAGGGCCAGGAGCTGTTCCTCCCCCATGTCCTCCTGATAAGGCTCCCCGGCCAGAATGCAGGCCTCGGTCAAATTGGGGGTGAGCAGGTCCGCATAGGGCAGCAGCTCATGCATCCGCCCAGCCAGCTCCTGGGAGTAGGTGGGGTACAGCTTGCCGTAGTCCCCCATGACCGGATCCACAATGACCAGGGTACCCTCTGTCTTAAACCGCTTCAGGAAATTCTTCACCAGGCCAATTTGCTCTGCCGAACCGAGAAACCCGGTGGCAATGCCCTGAAAGCGGAGATCCAGCTTTTCCCATTCCCGGCTGTATTCCTCCATATGGCTGGTATAATCCGTGCAGAAGAAGCTGGGGAAGCCCGTGTGGTTGGAAAACACCGACGTGGGCAGCGGGCAGCACTGCACCCCCATGGCGGAAATGATGGGAAGCTCCACTGCCAGAGAACACCGGCCAAAGCCGCAAAAGTCATTGATGACCGCAACCTTTTTCTGCCGGTTGTGGTCGGGCATGTTCTTGAAATCCATAAAATATCCCTGCCTTTTTATATACGAAGGTATGATACCATAGGGCTGATCTGCTTTCAATGTTCAGTTTTATTGTTTTTTCTAAGGTCAGATCAGGAAGGAATTGAGCTTGTCGAAAAGCTTAACAAGCCCTCTCGAACATGCAAGCGTTTTCTCGAATTCAGGCGACTCGTGCCACTCAGCGGTGGCCACTCGCCACGGCACACCCTGCCGCAGCGCACGTTTACAGGCTAAGAAGGAACGAATCCAAGGCACATGTCCTTGGATTCGTTGTGATTTCACTTGTTTCCGTCAGCAAGCCGATGGAACTCTGCGAGGTTCTTGCAGACTTAATTTTCAAAAGTGTCTTTTTCTACAGCCTGGGATTTTTTGGTGATTTCGTTTTCGGTCAGCCAAAGATGCTGGAGAAGAACTCCTTAATGGCGTTGATCAGCCGCTCCAGGAAGTTGGAGGCGTTCTCACTGAGACCGGAGGCATCCAACTGGGCCTTCACCCGGTTATACAGGTCGGCGGCCTGCTGCTCCAGGGCATCGATATCAATGTTGCAGTTCTTCAGCTTCAGCATCAGCTCGATAATGGCCTGACGGGTGGAGTCGGACAGGGTGATCCCCATCTGGGCACACAGCTTATCCAGCGCCTCCCCGATACCGCTCTCATCCAGGTCCTCGCTGAGCACAGTCTGCTTCAGGGCGGCAATCAGTTCGGTGGCATCCTCGCTGTTGCCCACCTCATCGGCCACATTGCCCGTGGCCACGATCTCGTTGACAGCGGCATCCATGGTTTCGGCATCAATTTCTTCCCCAGTCATCACGGAATAGGCCTTCATGGCGCTGGCCAGGGCACAGGTGCCGGACAGCTCCATGGGGCCGGCCACAATAACCTTCACGTCGCTGACCCCCGCGTCAATCAGGGCAGACTGGTACATTTCCTCGGTGCAGTAATTGATGTTGTACAGGGTGATATCAATGCCGCTGCCCTTCTCCTGGGGGATCAGCAGAATGGAGGACATGGCCTTGGTACCCAGCACGGAGGGGCTGAGGTAGTCACCGAACAGCTCCTCCTCTTCCTGATGGGTGGTGGTGGCGATATAATACTCTCCCAATTGGTCCTCATTTACCCCCATCAGCTGTAAAACGGTCTTCTCTTGGCTGTCACTAAGGCTGTCGCCCAGCACCAGATAACCCCTGAGATCTGTCCCGCCGTTTTCAGCAAAAGCGGGTACGCACAGCGCCAACGTCAGGGTCAGCGTCAGCAGCAGGGCGGTCAATTTCTTCCACATATGCGTAATCTCCTTTATGTGATTAAACTCAGTTTGAAAAGCAGAACTTCCCTTGGTAGGTTTGTCTCTGTCTCTGTTCTCATTTTACTCAATTTTTGAACTGGATACAAGGGCACAGCCCGGGCCAATCCTGAATTTTTTGTGAATTGTTGATAACTTTTTTATAAAGCCCCCAAAAAGGCCGCTGCTTCCCAGGAAGCAACGGCCTTCAAAAGCTCACTTTTTGCGTTTGGTATAGGTGTTGTCGTCGTCCATGGTCTCATAGGGTTCCGGCCAGGGCACGGTGTTGGCGGGCTTGCGCAGCAGGGAGTAGGGGCTGTGCAAGGGGCCGGGATCGGTGACCGGAGGCGGCTCGCCGGGGCCGGGAGGAGGCGGACCCTGGGGATTGGTCAGGCGCTGATACTCATCGGCGGCCCAGTTGGTAAAGTCCAGGGAGCCGGGAATATCCGGGCAGACCTGCTCATGGAGGTAAACCCACTTGCCGTTCTCCAGCACGAAGTCGGAGCCATAGCGCTCCCACAGGATCATACAGTATTTCTCCTGGTCGGGAGTCAGGCGGGAGTGGATGACACCGGGGGTGATAAACATACCCCGGGCGGTCTGACCATCAGCCGCCACCTCAATGATGTCGGTGACCAGGGTGTGGACCGAAGCCTCCAGCAGAGGGCGGGGATCCTTGCCTCCCACCTCGGGATAAATCTGGTACATTTTCAGCCAGTTCTCAAAGGCCTGCATGTCATAGCGGCTGACAGAGCCGAACCAAACCTGATCAAACCCTCTCATGCGGCCAAAGGCGTGGGCCCAGGAGCAGTCGTCGGAGTGGGACCAGATATTGCCCCATTCGCCGGTGGCGTCCGCCCGGCCATGGTAGTAGGTGTGCTCCGCCTTCACATTTTCCACTTCCTGAGAAGCGGCGGCGTTGCGAACGCGCTCTTCAATCGTCAGTTCTCTCATCTGTAATTGTGGCCTCCCTTCGCGCCAAACTGGAAGGTTTCGGGCTGGTGATACCCCTCGGGACCATAGCTGATGCCGTCGCTCCAGGTCTCATAGGGCTTGGGCATCGGGGGATAGCCGTCCCACCAGTTAAAGGTCTGGTCATGTACCAGCTTCTGGATGGTGGGAGTGCCGAACTCCACAGCCACGGGATCGGTGGCATAGTCCACATAGACGGGGTCCTTCTCGTTGTTGCCGCCGGCCTCACAGACCAGGTCGTTGGCGATCACAATGTGCCAGATCTTCCAGCCGTCGGCCTCCTTCACAAAGTCCACACCGATCTTCTCCGGCATCCACAGAGCCAGGGCGGTGCCGTCCCCCTTGGGACGGGTCTCCTGGGCAATGGAATACCACATGCCCTTGGCGGTCTTGCCGTCCTCCGCCTCTCGGACCAAGCCGGTGGTGGCGGGATGGTTGCTGAGATAGCCGGTGCCGTCCCCCATCTCGGCGTTGTGCTTGTCTACATAATAGGCCCGGATGGCCTCCATGCCCACATAGTAGCCGGTGTTGCGGCCGAAGGATGCGGTCTTTTGCAGCTCCGGGTCGGAGACCCACAGCTCGTCCAGCTCCTTCTCCCGCCATTCATTGGCGATGTAGAACACCCGGCGGCTCATCAGCTTCTTGATCTCCTCAACGTCCCAGACGCGGAGGATGGTTTCTTCAGTTGTAAAGTGTTTCATTTCTCGCCCTCCTTCAAATACATTGTGCGCCGTCCGTCAGGGCAGGCGAATAGCTGAAGGTTTCAGCAAATGTGGTATAGGGCACCGGAATCTCCGGGGTCAGGGTTAACGGGCGGTCAGGGGTGTACAGAACCCGGTTCACCCGCTCCACTGTGTAGGGAGGATACTGGAACTGGCCCAGTTCGGCGAACTCAGGCAGTTCGGGATATGGCTGCTCCGGCTTGCCCCAGGACTGGCCGCAGATGCAGTCCACGTCGTTGACGTAGAGCATGTGCCAGATCTTCCACCCCTCCTCTTCCCGGAGGAAGTCCACGGCGAAATAGCCCCAAGTCCAGTTTGCCACCGGGCCGGCAACGCCAATCTCATTGTGGGCACCCTGGCAGGACCAGAGGCCCTTGGCGGTCTTGCCGTCCTCCGCCACCTCGATCAGGGGATTGTACAGAGGCTTCACCTTAAAGGGACCGACGCCGTACAGCTCCTCGTCAGACAGGTTGCCCAGCTGCTCGGGAAACTTCTTCTGGAGAACCTTGGCCACCAGCATATTCCGGGCTTCAACCGCCTGATAATAGCCGGCCACTGCGGCTTGCCCCACATAGTAGCCATCATTGAAGCCCAGGCAGACATCCTCTGCCCCGCTCCAGAACCGCTCCATAATCTCCTGCTCCCGGTTCAGCAGGACAATATTCGCGTACTTGCCCATCAAATTCTTGATTGCGCGCTGATCTTCCCAGCGCTGTACCAATTGTTCAGTGGTATACACCAACCAAGCACTTCCTTTCGTTATCATTCCACTTTGGGGCCCTGCACTACCACAGCCGGGTTCCGTTGCACCAAAACAACCAGCCAAACGGCCGCAGCCAGGCTGATCAGCGCCCCCAGCAGGTAATGCAGCTCCGCCAAAAACAGAGACAGATTCAACACAACAAAGCCCACTTCCGCCAGAGTCCACAGGGCCAGCAGGACAGCCTGCGCGATCCCCCACCGGCCAATCCGGCGATATCCGGCGTAATAGACCCGGATCTCCCACTTCTCCCTGGCAGTCAGGAAATTGAACATGCCGATGGCCAGAAAGATAATAGGCACCAGCGCCAGAATACCGGGGCAGGCTACAAACCGGTTCATCCCCCCTGCGGCGGGGGTCAGTTGGGCATAGAAATATGCAGCGAAGCAGATCAGGGCAGCCAGGGCTGTCTGGCGCTTCAGCTTTTTCTGAGCCTCTTTCCCGTCCGGAATCCCGTAGTACTCCCCCACATAGACCAGCACCTGATGGGTTCCCTTTCCGTTCTTCTTGGGCTGTTCTACCCGCTTATAGCCTTCAAAATACCAGCTTCCGTGTGGTTTCATTGTATTCTCCTATGCTACGGCAGCCACATTCTCCGGATACCTCTGTACCCGAAGAAATGCGGCTGTCCAATTGATTTTTTACAGGTTATTCAGTTCCTTCGTGTAGTGGCAGGCGCAGAAGTGGTTGGGCAGAACCTCCTCAACCTTGGGCAGCTCGGTGTGGCACTTCTCCGTTGCATAGGGGCAGCGGGCGGCAAACCGGCAGCCGGGCTTGGGGTTGATGGGTGAGGTGACCTCGCCGCTCATCACAATGCGCTTGCGCTCCACATGGATGGAGGGGATGGGAATGGCAGAGAGCAGGCCCTTGGTGTAGGGGTGCAGTGGCTGCTTAAACAGCCCCTTGGACTCGCATTTCTCCACCATGCAGCCCAGATACATGACCATGATGTCGTCGGAAATGTGCTTCACCACGGACAGGTTATGGGTGATAAACATATAGGTCAGGCCCCGCTCCGTCTGCAGATCCTGAAGCAGGTTCAGAATCTGGGCCTGAATGGACACGTCCAGGGCGGAAACCGGTTCATCGCAGACGATGAACTGCGGCTCCACGGACAGGGCACGGGCGATGCCAATGCGCTGGCGGCGGCCTCCGTCCAGCTCATGGGGATAGGAGAAGGCGAATCGGCGGGCCAGACCAACGGTGTCCATCAGCTGAGCCACCCGCTTTTCCTCTTCCTTCTTGTTTTTGCAGATTTTCATCACCCGCATAGGCTCCGCGATCAGGTCGCTGACGCACTTACGGGGGTCCAGAGAGGATGCGGGATCTTGGAAGATCATCTGGATATTCTTGTGGATCATCTTCTTCTGGGCCTTGGTGGGCCTGGTTACATCCTCGCCGTTAAAGCGGATCGTGCCGCCGGTGGATTCATGGAGGCCCATAACGGTGCGGCCCAGGGTGGACTTGCCGCAGCCGGACTCACCCACCACACCCAGGGTGGTGCCCTCCTGGATATTGAAATTCACATCCTCCACGGCGTGCAGGGGGCCTTTCGGCGTCTTATAGTATTTGCAGAGGTTAACAACCTCCACCAGGTTACGTTCGCTCATCTCACTTGTCCTCCTTTCCAAGAACATCATTGCCCGGATTGGAGGTGGGCAGACCGTGATTATAGGCCAATTCATTGATCTTCTCGTCGGGGAAATACATGCCAACGCCCTTGTCGCAGTGATGGCAGCGGCACAGGTGGCCGGGGCTGACCTCCTTGGCCT
>CAZVVH010000080.1:0-8774 GCA_964630475.1 uncultured Oscillospiraceae bacterium
TCGGGATTTTTTTGCTTTTGCTGTCGCAAACACTTGCGAAAATATGTAGATTCATATATGTATATAATAAAAATAGATGTAGTGTATGAGACTGGCGAGGAGGTGTGGTATCGCTATATAAGCGCACATTATGTCAGAACAGGCGGGAGCCGCTTCCCAAAAGCAAGATTTCTGCAATTATATTATCCGTCAAGGTGTGCGAGAGCATGTAAAATGACAAACCTGTGCATTCTATTCTGGATCCTGGCAGCCTTACTTTATCGGAAGGCAGCGGGCACAGGCAGGAGGAAGCAGAAAGATGGTGTATGGAATCGATTCAGCTTGCCAAGCGAATGGAATATGTTCATTCTGATACCCAAGTGTTGGAACAGATCCTTGCGGTTGCCCGGCAGCGGCTTTGATTGGCCGGAGCCGGATCATTTCCGGATCGTCATGCTGCCGGAGGCAAAGCGTCTTCGCACGGCGATGCTGCGTATGGGTCAGTTTCTATCCGGATACCAGGCGGGTAAATAAAACAAAATCGGCAGGAGATGGTTCATCTCCCGCCAAATTCTTTTATTCGCCGTACATCGCCAGGGAGATCTGTTCCTCCAGAACCTCCCGGGGCTGTCCGCCCATCAGCCTGTTCTTGATCTCGCCGTCCATGATAAACAGCAGTGTGGGGGTACCTTCGATCTCAAACCGGTCGGTGTAAGCTGGGCTTTTTCCAATGTCGCACTTGGCAATGTTCACTTCCGGATTGTCCATGACGATCTCGGAAAGAACCATATCCAGCATCTTGCAGGGGCCGCAGTGGTCCGTCAGGAAATCCGCGATCCAGAATCCTTCCTTCACGGTTTCGTCAAATTCTTCTTCCGGCACAAATTTTACCATTATCCGTTCCTCCTGTTAAGTGCTTCTTTAATTTTCGAGAACATTAGCTCCTGCAGATCCGACAGCACCTCATAGCGGGAGGTGGGATCGTATTTTCCTTCCAGCGGGATCCCCAGAATGGTGGCAAAGATACAGCACTGCTGGATCTTCATCTGATACCACTCATGCCGGAGCTTGATGAAGTCGGCAAAGGTATCCACCTTCAGTGTTTCCTGCATCTGCTCAGGGGTCAGCGAATCCAAGTCGATTCCGTCTTTCTCCAGGAAGATCTTGCGGAAGGCATCATGCTCAAGCTCACCCAGGATGCGGATATCCTCCTCATCATAGGTTACAATCGGGTACTGCTTCAGGATTTCTTCCATGACATAGTAATTGATGTTTGCCAAGGTGGACATTTCCTTTTCCTTCATCACAAAGCTGATATAATCGTCCACCGTGGTAATGAGCTTATCCTGAAAATCCTTGGCCTGAAGCTGAACAACCATTTCATCGGTGGGTTCGGGAACCACCTTACGCTTGATTTCCAGCACGGTGACTTCCACGTTCTGTTCTTTCACGGTCACGGTGCAGGTGTCGCCGGCCTCTTTGCCAACCATGGCAGCCTCCAGACCCTTGTCATACAGCCCGCGGCCAATGCTCACGATGACCTTTGGCTTATTGAATTTAGGCAGGGAACTGACGGTCTTCAAGGTCAGCGTATCGCCTTCCTCCGCCCGGGTGCCTTCCGGCTGGGGGACCAGTGCGATATGCTCTTTTACGATGGCTTTGATGGCATTCTCCCGCATTTCTTCGGGCGTGGGCATGACAGTAATGGCATCCTCCCGCTGAAGATAGTTGTTGAACGCTGTTTCAAAGTCCACTTTTTCATAGGGGAACTTGGTATTCATTTCACGGCCCCCTTATTTTCCTCATTGGCCAGATACTCTACAATTCCATGGGCGGCAATATTTCCTTCCCCCACGGCTTTGGCGATCTGATAGGGCCTGCCGGTGCAGTCCCCCGCAGCAAAACAGCCGGGAATATTGGTGCACATATTCCGGTCCACAACGATATGCGCCCCGTCCGTCTGGATCCCTGGGAACAGCGTGGTGGGGGCAACGGCGCTGCGCAGGCAGAACACGCCGTCCACATCCAGTTCCGTTTCGTCGGCCAGGGTGATGGAGCTGACCCGTTTTTCGCCCCTGATGGAACGGATAGGCCATTGCATCCGCTCCACATTGGGCAGCGTGACCCCGCAGTCCTTATATCCGGTCAAGAGGTACACCTTCCCGGCAAGCCCTGCCAGGTACTCCACCTCATGCTCAAAGCGTTTGGCGCCGCAATACACGGCAATGGTCTTCCCCTTGTAGAGAAAACCATCGCAGGTGGCGCAGTAGCTGACGCCTTTGCCCAGGAATTCCGCTTCTTCGGCGTAGCCTTTGGCGGCGTTTACACCGGTGGCAAGCAGTACCGTCTTTGCCTCAAAGAGATCATTTTCCGCCAGCAACATAAAATGGGTACGCAGCTTTGTGACTGTGGTAACCATCTTGTCTGTGATGGGCAGATCCATTTGCCGTACCTGCTCCAGGAACAGATCGATGAGCCGGGGGCCAGCCGCGTAGGGAATACCGGGATAATTGGCAATATTTTCAGCTTTTTGTACCTTATCGCTGAGGGCGGCGCTGCCAAACCATATAAAATTCTTGCCAAGCTGCTTCAGATCGATCGCGGCAGAAAGGCCGGCAGGCCCCGTTCCGATAATTGCGGCATCGTACATCATGGTGTTACTCCATTATTTAAGGATTGATTTTGCATTTCTGAGGGGTGTACTTCTGGCTGGTCACAAAACCTTGGTAGTCCTCACTGGTCTTG
Source organism: uncultured Oscillospiraceae bacterium (assembly GCA_964630475.1). Taxonomy (GTDB): domain Bacteria; phylum Bacillota; class Clostridia; order Oscillospirales; family Oscillospiraceae; genus JAJQBJ01. Next base: position 2,725 of record CAZVVH010000080.1, read on the forward strand.
ATAACCTGTGCGGGAGTGCCATAGGCGACGATGGCACCGTCCTTCATTACGATCACATTGTCGGCATGACGGATGGCGGACAGACTGTGGGCGATAATGATGGTGGTTCGGCCTTCCATCAGGGTATGGATGGCATCGGTAACCATCTTTTCGCTCTTGGCATCCAGATTGCTGGTAGCTTCGTCCAACAGCAGATAATCGGGATCGTGCATAATGGCACGGGCAATGGCAATGCACTGGCACTGGCCACCGGAGAAGTTCCGTCCTCCGGGAGCAGCCATGGTCTCAAAGCCATCGGGCAGGCTCTTTACCAACTCCTCCAGATTTGCCATTTTGGCAACCTGCCACAGCTCCTCATCGGTAATATCCCGCTGGCAGCCGTAAGTGATATTCTCCCGCAGCGTGCCCTCCAGAACGGGACAGTCCTGGGATACCATGCCAAATGCCCGGCGCCAGGCGGACAGGCTGAAGTCCTCCGCTGGGGTTTCTCCGAAGTAAATGGCACCCTGCTGCGGCACATACATCCGCTCCAGCAGCTTAAAGACGGTGGTCTTGCCGCTGCCGTTGGCGCCGATGATGGCGGTGACCTTGTTCTTGGGGATCACGCAGGACAGGTCCTTCAGTACAGGCGTATCCGTATAGCCGAAGGTGATATTGTCCAGAAGAACATCCTCGTTGGGAATATCCATTTCGTTTCCGGCGGTGGCGTTCTCGCTCTCGGTCTCCAGGGCTGTAACGACCCGGGACATAGAGCCGATGGCATGGCGGACTGTGCCGCAGGAATTGATCAGGTTGGCAAAGCTCAAGGTGACGGAACCGGAGATCGAATAGAACGTGATCACCACGCCAGCGGTCAGAACACCCTTGGCCACCAGAGAAGCGCCCAGAATAAAGGTGATGAGGATGGTCGCAATGTTTACAGCAGTTTCAATGCCCTGATAAGCGACATCCATATAACCGGTATAGAGATCCATCCGGCACTGCTCATCAAACACTTCCTGACCTTTGCCGTTTTCCGCCTGGCTCATGTTGGAGGTCTTAATGAGCGGCAGGTTTTTGGTACGCTCGATGAGGTAGTAGGTAGCGTTGGCCAGAGCGCCCTGGGTCTTGCGACCCAGCCAATATCGACCCTTGCTGTAAACAACGCCCACAATGACGCTGACGGGCGCAACCAGTAAGATGCCAAGAGCAAGCTGGACATTGGTTGCCAGCATGGAGGAAATATATCCAAACAGGGTGAATACGGAGGTGATAATGCCGATCACGGTGACCAGCAGGGAGCTGGCGTAGTCGCAGTCGGTGGTGACACGGCTGACCAGCGTCTCGCCGCCGTCCACATCATAGTGCTTCAAAGGGATGTATATCAGCTTGCGCCACAGTTTTTCCCGCAGCGCCACATTGATCCGCTCGCCTGCCAAGCCGGAGAAAATGGTGCCGGCGGTGGAACCCGCGCCGATCACGATATAAGCGGCGGCAAAGCTGACCAGAGTGGCAGTGGCAATATTGCCCCCCGCGTCCACCATATCACCGGTGGCACCGGCTATCAGCAAGCTGCCGGCCATGGTCGCCACGGTGGCAACCACATAAAGGATCAGGTGCAGCCAAGGCAGCTTAATGCCCCAGATCGCCTTAAGCATCCGGATCAGAGATACATTCTGATCGGTTTTCAGCTTCTTGTTCTTCATTACGCATACACCTCCTGATAGGCCTGTTCTTCCACAAGCTCCCGGTAAAGCCCACAGTTTTCTATCAGCTCACTGTGGGTACCGGTGGCAAGGATCTTGCCCTGATCCACCACGACGATCCTGTCGGCGGCGCCAACCAGAGAAAGATTGTGGGAAACCATGAGGATGGTCTTCCCCTTAAAGGTATTGAGAATGGTATTCTGGATTTCCCGTGCCGTCTTGGCATCCAGCGCACTGGTAGGCTCGTCGAAAATCAAAACATCGGTGTTCTTCAGCACTTCCCGGGCGATCACCAGGCGCTGGCGCTGGCCGCCGGAAAGGGATGCGCCCCAGGGGGCGATTCTGGCATCAAAACCGTCTGGCTGAGAGGCGATAAAGTCGTAGATGCCGGCAAGCTTTGTCGCCCGGATCAGATCCTCCCGACTAACCTGTCCTTCCACGCCGTAGGTCAGGGCCTCCCGATAGGTGCCGCTGAACACCCCCGCGTTCTGGGGAACATAGGCAATGCTGCGGCGGTAGCCAGTCAAATCCAACATAGCGATGTCGCTGCCGTTCATAGTAACGGTGCCGGAATCCGGCGCATACAGCCGCTCTGTCAGATTCAAAATCGTGCTCTTGCCGCTGCCGGAAAGGCCAACGACGGCGGTCACCTTGCCGGCGGGCACGGTAAAGGACACATTGGAGAGGACCTTCTCGTCTCCGTAGCAGAAGGACACATCCTGGAAGGAAATATCTCCGATGGTAAATTCTTTGCCCTGCCGGGTATCTTCCTGGGGAGCGTCAATGATCTTGCCCAGACGTACCGCATAGCCCTGGACGCTCTTTACGGTGATCCAGCTATTGCAAACCTGACGCAGAACCGCGCCGATTTTCGGCATAAAGATATAAAAGGTCATCCAGCCTTCCAGTTCCAGCTCACCATTGCGCAGCAGAACGGCGGCAATCAGGACGGCAGCCACCATGGAAATGACTTCCGTACCCATCATATAGCCTACAGAGGCGGAGTTAATATAGATGGAATGCTTTTTGGCGTTATACAGTTCCTTGATGGTCCTTTGCCCGTTGGCATCTTCCGCCTGCTCATTGGCGAAGGACTTGATCAGACTCAGATTTTTCAGCCGCTCGGACAGATACCCGGTGAGGCCGCCGATCCGGCTTTGGATCCGGTAGTTGGTTTTGTACTGCCACTTGCCCATGAAAATGGCGTACAGAATATTCACGGGAACCATCACAAGCAGGGTCATCAGCAGCTTCCAGTGGTAGCCGCCAACGATGCTGAAGGTGCGGAACATATAGTAAACCGTGGGAATGGTGCCGGTGGCAAAGAGGACAATACTGTCCACCGCCATCTTGGTATCGCTGGTAATGGCGCTGAGAAGCTGCTCCGGGGTGTTGTCCCGGTAAAACTCCGTCTGAACGCCCATCATCTTGCTCCAGATGACCTTTCGGGCGTTGCGGGTGGAGCGGGCGCTGGCGAAAGTGTTCAGCAGGCTTGTTACCACATTCAGCGCAAGCTGCAGCAGGTAAACACCGACACAGCTTACAATGGCGGCGGTGGTAAAATCGCCTGCCAGGAGTTGAGCTGTCGCCTGCGGGATATGGGCAACCACCTCATAGTAAACACAGGTGACCACCATAGCGATCAGGATCAAAACCCAATCCAACTTGATCTGACGGATGAAGCGGAAGAACTGCTTCCAGTCGGTTTTGACGGTTTCCTTCTTTTCTTTAGCCATGGAAAAGTCTCCTTCCTTCGGGGATCGCGTGTCTCTTTTTCATAATAGGATACCTCCCTTGATAATCAGCGGCATGGTAATACACCCTACCACTTAATTCTAATTCACCAAGGGAGGTAACACAATATTTCGGGCGGATTCGGGGACTTTTCCCGCTCATTCGGTTCCTGAGAATGTCTGCTTGTTTATAAAATCCGTATTCCCTGGGCAGCCAGATGTCCGCGCAATTTGCTGTACTGGATCCGGCTTACCGGCACCTGAACGCCGCCGGAAAGGGTTGCCACATAGGTCTTGCCAAATTCGGCGCTCCGCACGCTGACGATCTTGGAAAGCGGCACCAAAAAGGACTGGTGTGTACGGAACAGGCCGTAATCACTGAAAATCGCTTCCATTTCTTCCAAGGAATATTGCACCGCATAATCCTGGCTGGCGCAATGGATGACGGTCCTCCGTTTTTCCTTTGAGATGTAGACAATATCGGAAGGAGAAAGCATGACAAGCCCGGCCCCTGTGTCCACTGCCACCAGCTCTCTGGAATAATTGCCCTCCTGCTTGGCTGCCTCGTATCGGGACAGGGTCTTTCTAAGGCGCATCACGTCAATCGGTTTTCCCAGGAAGTCAAAAGGCTCATAATCAAAGCTTTTCGCTCCCAATTCTATGTGCCCGGTCAGGAATACCACCTTGACATGGGGATAGGCGGCGTGGATATATTCCGCCACGGAAAACCCATCGGTATCCGGCATTTCAATATCCAGGAAGACGATGTCCACCGGATGGAATTCCAGGAGCCGCATGGCTTCCACCGTGCTGGCCGCGCAATGAATGTTTTCCTCCGGGAGAAATGCCATCAAGGCTACCCGGGACTGCTCCATGCTGACCGGTTCATCATCCAGGATCAGCACCCGCGGATCGCTGTTGCTCATGTTTTTTCCTCCCTTGCCATTTCATCCTCTTGGTTGGAACTGTACCGCATGGGGATTTTTGCGGTGAAGCAGATAACGCCGTTACCCACCTCGGTATAGATCATGCCTCGGTATCGGGCAAGGAGCGTGCGGACGCTGCTCAGGCCAATTCCGTCATGTCCGGGCTTTGTGGTATAGCCGTGGCGGTAGATATCGGAGATATAGTCCCCGTGGGCCACCTCAGCGGGAAAGGCGTTGGAAACACGAATGACGCAGTATTCCCCCCGCTTCAAAATGGTCAGGTCAATGCCGTAGGATTTATCGGCATGAACCTTTGTCTCGTCAATGGCGTTTTGCAACAGATTGCTGATGACCTTGTTGGTTTCATAGACATTGGTAACCACACGGGAAAGATCATCCTGGATGTTGATGTGCAGCTCGATCCCCTCCCGGGCTGCCAGTGTCCGAAAATTATTGATGAGCGAGGAAATAGCGGGATCCTTTACCGGGAGCAGCGTATTCATGGCGATGGAATCCTTCACAAGGTCCTCCACATACTTCTCACAGGAGGAGGCATCCCCCGTGCGAAGCATCCGGGCCAATGTCTGCACATGGAAATTATAATCATGACGCTGGGAACGGATCACATTCATGAAGCTCTGCATTTCGCTGCGGTACTGCTGCTCAATGAGGATCCCTATCCCCTCCTGACGGTAGTCGATCATCAGGACGACGGCCAAGAGGGAAAGCCAAAACAGTCCGGATAGCGCAGCTGTGAGGACAGCGGTTTGGAGGGCGGAAGCGCCTTCCATCAACCACAGACTGCCGGCGCAAATTGCGCAGGCCGCAGACAAAGCCCCATAAATGTGCCATTTTTGCACATTCAGGCGAAGGCTGGCATGGGATGGCCCGGAGAAATAGTCCCGCCAATCCGCCTTTGGTGCCAGCTCCCGCAGACGAAATGCGGCAAAGGCAAAGACTACTGGCAGCAAGTACGCAAGCAGGCTTACCGCGCCAAAGGGCAGGGAAAGAAAAAATCCTCCGGCGAGCCGAAATATTGCGAAGGCACCTTCCGCAATCAAAAAAGCAATGGTGGCATCCCCATGGGCATCTTTCCTCTGCAAAGAGACGGCAAGGGTCAGAAGCAGAAACACCGCGGTGGAGGCGATAAAAGACAGGTGGGCATAGGAAGTGGACAAAAGTACAGCATCCGCAGCAGCACAAAGCCCCGCCGCGATCAGCGTATGAAATCCAATCGCGGCCCGGTCAAAGCGGATAAACAGCAGCGCAATAACCCAAGCGGCTGCCGCTGCAATGCCGGAAAGCAAAATACCCATGTGGTCGCCTCTTTTCGCCTCGTTTGCTGTTATTGTATCACAATTTGAGCAAAAAGCAACTGTGGACGATTTTGGAATTACAGCCCCATTTCCTTCTTGACCTCGCCGAAGCACTTCACCGCGAAGTCGATGTCCTCCTTGGTGTGCCCGGCGGAGATCTGCGTGCGGATCCGATCCTTCCCCTTGGGCACTACGGGATAGCAGAAGGCTACCACATACACGCCTTTTTCCAGCATCTGTCGGGCGAATTCGTGGGCAACCTTGGGGTCATAGAGCATCACCGGCACAATGGGGTGCTCGCCGGGGAGCAGGTCAAAGCCCAGGTTCTCCATCTCGGCGCGGAAATAGCGGGCGTTCTCGTGAACCTTATCCCGCAGTGCGGTGGACTCC
>CAZVVH010000081.1:0-8736 GCA_964630475.1 uncultured Oscillospiraceae bacterium
GCAGATCCTGACCGGCGGCCAGGGCGCCCCCGACCGCACCACCATGACGCTGATTATGTACCTGAACAACCACCTCCAGGCCAAGAACTACGGCATGGCCGGCGCACTGTCTGTGTATCTGTTTGTCATCAGCGCGATCCTGTGCTTCATCGTGTACCGGTTGAATACCGACAACGACCCGGACGGCTCCAAGGCCGCTGCCAGGCGTGCCAGGAAGCTGGCTAAGAAGGGAGGCAATGCGTAATGGAGAAAAGGAAGGTCACTCCACGGGAAGTAATCGCACATATTGTATTGATCATCCTGTCCTTTTTGTGCCTGTTCTTCTTCTACATCCTGATCATCAATGCCACCCGATCCCATGCGCAGCTTCAACAGGGCTTCTCCGCCCTCCCCGGCTCCAGTTTTCTCACGAACCTCAAAAATGTTCTGAACGACCCGGCCATTCCCATCGCAAAGGGCATTATCAACAGCCTGATTGTTTCCGGCTGCTGCGCGATTATCACGACTTACTTTTCCGCGCTGACCGCTTACGGTCTGTTTGCCTACCGCTTCAGGCTGAATAAGGCGGCGTTCACCTTCATCATGATGATTCTGGTCATGCCTACCCAGGTGACCGCGCTGGGCTTCCTGCGCCTGATCACCAATATGGGAATGGCCGACTCGCTGCTCCCGCTGATCCTGCCCTCCGTTGCCTCTCCCGCCGTGTTCTATTTCATGTACAGTTATATGCAATCCTCGCTGTCCCTGTCCCTGGTGGAGGCAGCCCGAATTGACGGCTCCGGCGAATTTGGGACTTTCAACCGCATTGTGCTTCCCATCATGAAGCCCGCCATCGCGGTCCAGGCCATTTTCACCTTTGTGGGTTCCTGGAATAACTACTTCATTCCCGCCCTGGTCATCACCTCTAAAGATAAGCAGACCCTGCCCATTATGATCGCTACTTTGCGCGGCGCGGACTACATGAACTTCGACATGGGCAAGATATACATGATGATCACTGTGGCAATCCTGCCCATTATCATTATTTACCTGTTCCTGTCCAATTACATCGTCGAAGGTGTTGCTCTTGGCGGCGTAAAGGAATAAATTGCTGATTTTCTCGCTTCCTTTCCCGGGCGGCCGCCCGATCTTGTTTCTCGCGGCGGTCGCCCGCGTTCAAAACGGAAGTATTTCGTTTTTGCTTTTTGACGCTTGCCCATTCGATTGATCAGGCGGCGTACATCCTAAGGAGGTCAACGGCAATGGCAAAAGTTAGTATCAAAGGTCTGAAGAAGATCTATGACAATAAGGTTACCGCTGTTCATGACGTCAATTTGGAAGTAGAGGACAAAGAATTTATCGTTCTGGTTGGCCCCTCCGGCTGCGGTAAATCCACTACCCTGCGTATGGTGGCCGGCTTGGAGGATATCTCTGAGGGCGAACTGTGGATCGGCGATAAACTGTGCAACAATGTGGCACCCAAGGATCGGGACGTCGCTATGGTCTTCCAGAACTACGCCCTGTATCCCCATATGTCCGTCTATGAAAACATGGCTTTCGCGCTGAATCGGCAGAAGGTTCCTAAAAAGGAAATCGACCGGAAGGTTCGGGAGGTCGCTGAGATCCTGGAGATCACCCAGTATCTGGATCGCAAGCCCAAGGCGCTGTCCGGCGGTCAGCGCCAGCGTGTGGCCATTGGCCGGGCCATCGTCCGGGAGCCTAAGGTGTTCCTGATGGACGAGCCGCTGTCCAACCTGGACGCAAAGCTGCGCAACCAGATGAGAGCTGAGATCATTAAGCTGCGCCAGCGCATTGACACAACCTTCATTTATGTGACCCATGACCAGACCGAGGCTATGACCTTGGGTGACCGTATTGTGATTATGCGGGACGGCTGGATCATGCAGATTGGCACTCCCCAAGAGGTCTTTGATCATCCTGCAAATGTGTTTGTGGCTGGCTTTATCGGCATGCCTCAGATGAACTTCTTCAAGGCCCGTCTGGAAAAGGTGGCGGGCGGCTATCAGGTTAGCTGCAACGGCGCCGTGTTTGCCCTGTCCGATGAAATTCAGTCCAAACTGAGCGCCAAGGGCTATGAGACCAAGGAGATCACCTTGGGCTGCCGTCCTGAGCATATGGTGATGAAGGCCGCTGGCCCGGACACCATGGAGGCCACCGTGGACGTGTCCGAAATGATGGGCAGCGAGATCCACCTGCATGTCACCTGCAATGGAGTGGATACCGTGATCCGCATCCCCAGCACCGAACTATCTGGGGATCAGCGGGGCGGCCTGCCCATTGGCGCGAAGATCAACATCTCCGTGCCCGATAATCTGGTCCACCTGTTTGATCCGGAAACGGAGGAGAATCTTCTTTGATTTTGGCAAAAAACGAGGATGCCGGCCAGTATTTTGGCCTTGGCAAGAACCTGGATGCAGCCTTGACGCGGCTGCTGGAGGGACTGGACGATTTGGAGCCGGGACATTATGATATGGACGGCGACAACGTTTATCTGAATTGTTTTGATTATGTTACCCTGCCCGAGGAGGAGTGCTTTTACGAGGCCCATGAGTACTTTGGCGATATCCATATTATGCTCAAGGGACAGGAAAAGGTTTCCATCTCCCACCCGGACACGCTGACGGAGTTCCAGCGGAAGCCGGAAAACGACTTTATTGCCTATCGTGGCCAGGCGGAATCCACCGTCGTGCTGGAACCGGGAAGCTTCCTGGTGGTGTTTCCTGGGGACGCCCATAAGATCAAGATGCAGGTAAACGGTCCGGAACCTGTGCGCAAGGCAGTGTTCAAATTCAAATTATAAAAAATGGCGGGCAGTGCGAATCAGTCCGTGCTGCCCGCCAAATTTGGCTATTCCGAGGGTTCGGAATAGGAAGGAATCGAGGAAAGACGAATGAAAGATATCAGCAAATATCAGGGAATTATTCCCGCATTTTACGCATGCTATGATGCGGAAGGTGAGATTTCCCCTGCTGCCGTGCAGGCGCTGACCCGCCATCTGGTGAAGAAGGGAGTCAAAGGCGTCTACGTAGGCGGGTCCTCCGGCGAGTGCATTTATCAGAATGTGGAGGAGCGCAAGCTGCTGCTGGAGAACGTGGTGGAGGCTGCCGAGGGGAAGCTGACCATCATTGCCCATGTGGCCTGCAACAGCACCCGTGATTCTGTTGAACTGGCAAAGCATGCTGAATCTCTGGGCGTGGACGCCATCGCTTCCATTCCGCCAATTTACTTCAAGCTGCCTGAGTATTCCATTGCGGACTATTGGAACGCCATGAGTGCTGCCGCGCCTAATACGGACTTTGTGATCTACAATATTCCCCAGTTGGCCGGCGTTTCTCTGACCATGCCCCTGTTCCGGGAGATGATTAAAAACCCCAATGTCATCGCCGTGAAGAACTCCTCCATGCCCGTTCAGGACATCCAGATGTTCAAGGATGAGGGCACCCGAAACGGCCGCCCCTTCGTCGTATTTAACGGGCCTGATGAGCAGCTGATTTCCGGTCTGGTGATGGGCGCCGACGGCGGCATTGGCGGCACTTACGGTGCTATGCCGGAGCTGATCCTGAAGGCGTTCCGGCTGGTCAAAGAGGGCGATGTGGAAACGGCCCGCAAGGTGCAGTATGACATCGATAATATTATCTATGCCCTGTGTGCCACCAAGGGTAATATGTATGCCACCATCAAGGAGGTTCTGCGCCGCCGCGAGGGGCTGGACCTGGGTGGAGTCCGCGCGCCGCTGACCAATCTGGTGCCTGAGGACATGCCCAAGGTTGACATCTGCGTGAAGATGATCGACGAGGCCATGGCTAAGTGGATTGGCTGAGCAGTTACATAATTCGCAAACCGGGACGGTCTTTTGCCGTCCCGGCTTTTCTTGCTCCGGCGAAAAACGCCGCTTTGGTTATATCTGACAGCTTTTCGGCTTTAGCGTGATGAAAATTCTGGATGAATTTTTTCAAAAAGAATCTTGCATTTTTCAAGGGGTGTGATAAAATAAATCCATAATCTAATATGTCAGGTGAAGCTTGCAGGAGAGTTAAAATCAAGGTGGATTTTACCCGAAGAAGTTAGACTTTCAGGGACGCATTTAGAATTGGATGCTGAGACTGCAAGCAGATGACACTCTGGAGAATCCTGTGCAACAAACAGGTGCCGAAGGTGCAAGAGCAATGGCGCGAATCTCTCAGGCGAAAGGACAGAGCTGACAAAAGGTTCCAAAATCGCTGCTTATGGCCGTTTTGGCCTTGTTGTCATATCCTTGCTTGGGTGATTCTGATCTGATTAGACTGGATTAGAATTGCCTGTTTCTTTTCTTTGGCCCACCCAATCCGGTTCCGGTCCGATATCGCCGGAGAAAAGTAAAAGAAGAAAGAAGGACCCCTCACATGACATTGATTGAAATTTTGGAAGCCATTGATGCGGCTGTATGGGGACCGGTCATGCTGGTTATCCTGGTGGGTACCGGCGTCTATCTGACCATCCGCACCCGTTTCCTTCCTTGGCGCAATCTGGGCTATGCCATTAAGTCCACCCTGAGCAAGGAGGCCCGCACCACCAAACGGGGCACCGGTGACGTTTCTCCCTTCGCCTGTCTGTGTACCGCGCTGGCGGCAACCATCGGCACCGGCAATATTGCAGGCGTTGCCTCCGCCCTGGCTGTGGGCGGCCCTGGTGCCTTGGTCTGGATGTGGATCTCCGCCGCCTTCGGCATTACCTCCAAGTTCACCGAATGTGCTTTGGCGGTGAAATACCGCATCACCAACGACAGGGGCGAGATGCTGGGCGGCCCCATGGTTACGGCAGAAGTGGGCATTCCCCAGGTATACGGAGAAAAATATAGGGGGATAGGCAAGGTACTTGGCATTATCTTTGCGCTGTTTGCCGTGGTTGCCTCCTTCGGTATCGGCAACCTGACCCAAGGCAATTCCATTGCAGAGGCTTTTCACAACGTCTGCGGCGCAAACATGTATGTGGTGGGTATTATTGTTGGTCTGCTGACCCTGGTCATTGTGGTGGGCGGCCTGAAGTCTATCTCCAAGGTTTCCTCTGTTGTGGTTCCCGTCATGGCAATTTTCTACTTCGTCGGCGCGATGGTCATTATCTGCTGTCATATCACTGCGATTCCCTCTGCCATTGTCAGCATGTTCCGCATGGCTTTCTCCGTCAAAGCAGTTGGCGGCGGCGCTGCTGGCTCGGTTGTGGCCACTATGATGCAGGCCATGAACAAGGGCATTGCCCGGGGCTGCTTCTCCAATGAGGCCGGCATGGGCTCTGCGGCCATCACCGCTTCCGCTGCCACCACCGACAACCATGTCCGTCAGGGCTACATCAACTCCACTGGTACCTTCTGGGACACCTTCGTGGTCTGCACCGTTACCGGTCTGGCGATCTTGACCTCCGGCGTGATGAACGATGTGGTGGTGGACGGCAAGGTGGTTCTGGACGGCGCAAACCTGACCATTGCCGCATTCCGCTCCACCCTTGGCCCGGTGGGTGCATGGCTGGTGGCCATTGCCCTGGCTCTGTTCGCATTCTCCACCATTTTGGGCTGGGAGTACCACGGTGAGAAGGCCTTGGAATACCTGTCCCGTTCCACCAAGGTCACCATGGCCTACAGAATCCTCTTCTCTGTCATCGCCTTTGTGGGCTGCATCTCTGTCTTCGAGGTTGCCTGGGATATCTCCGATATCCTGAACGCATTGATGATTATCCCCAATGCCATCATTATGTGGGCGCTGGTTGGCCCCCTGGTGAAGGACATGAAGGACTTCCAGAAGATCAAGGCAGACGAGGCGGCGTCCAAGAAATAAATATTTGCAAGTTTCATTTGTAAAACTGGCCAGCATTTTGGAGGTATCCGTGGATTATCTGCTGTGGGATTCCGTTAATCAGACTGGCACGGGCGTGATTTCCGAATCGTCGGAGAGGGTGGCCCACCTGTTGGCGGAGGAACAGAACCGATTCCATCGGATTGTGAATGCATTTTTGGCTGAGCAATAATAGGATGAAAAAGAAAGGGATCGTTTACGTATTGTACGCAAGCGATCCCTTTTCAACCAAACTCCGGGGTTACTCATGTGCTTTCAGGGTCAATCTCATCTGGTGCCAAACCGCTCCGCCGTGGGTGGAATCGCAGATTCCTTCATCCTGGAAGCCGAAGGAGGCATAATAATGGACCAGCCGGTCCTTACAGGTGAGAACCAGGCCCAGACGGCCTTGCTCCTTGGCGTCGCTGATGGCCCGGCGGAGGAGCTGTCCCGCCCAGCCCTGACGGCGGTATTCCGGCAAAGTGTCAACGCCGAAGATCATTTGCCAGCTGCCATCCTCCCGGTGAAGGCCAGCGTCTGTATAGAGGTCATCCGTCAGCTCCGGTTGGTCGGTGACCATGCCGTTGACAAAGCTGACAATCCTTCCCTCCTCTTCCAGCAGCCAAAAATGACGGGGAAAAGCGGCTAATCTGGCCCGGATAGCCTCCTGGCTGGCGGCCTCAGCGGCGGGGAAGCAGATCTCCTCCGCGGCGGTTAGTTGGAACAGGTCCTCTGGTGTTGCGTATCTGAATGTCATTTGAGTTCTCCTGAACGAAAAAATTCAATCTGATTATAACAGAAGTTTTTCAAGAATCAATGCCCGTTTGCATAAATTCTGGGGAAATGGACATAGTAGAAACGCAAGATAAAAAGGGAGGAACGGTTATGATTCTTGATCGCATTGCGCTGATTTTAGCCATCATTGGCGGCCTGAACTGGGGGATGATCGGCTTGTTTCGGTTTGACCTGGTGGCCTGGCTGTTCGGAGGCTCCGCCTCTATGCTTAGCCGAATCGTTTATACACTGGTGGGGCTGGCAGCAATCTGGTGCATTTCTCTCCTGTTCCGTCAGAGGGACGACGGCGGTACCGCCCGAGAAACAGCGGAATGACCGCAAGACGCCTGCTTTGGTTCGCCCAGAGCAGGCGTTTTGTGCGCAGCCCGCTTGACAATGCAGTCTGGTTTGCTATAATGAGGCTACATTCAAATTACCCCTGAGGGGTATTATTTATAAGGAGTTGATCAGTCATGGAAAAGAAGCTTATGATTGAGGGCATGATGTGCAAGCACTGCGTAGCCCATGTAGAGAAGGCGCTGAATAAGGTTGAGGGTGTTGCCCAGGCCAAGGCGGACCTGGAGGGAAAGTACGCCATCGTTACCCTGACCACCCCTGTGGAGGATGGGGTGCTGACCGCCGCCGTGGTGGATGCCGGCTATGAAGTGACCGGCGTTCAGGGCTGATCGTGCTTTGTTTTGCGGGTTGACAAACCGGGGAGAAAGCCTCATAATAAACCTGTAAATACGTATGTTATATTAGAATTTGAAAAAGCCCTTGGTTCCTTCCTGACCCAGAGTGCGTCAAATTCTGCATGAGACGGCTTTTGCGCCGGTCCGGCGCAAAAGGGCAAAGCCTATTTGATTACACTTGTTAATCAAATCATAGTATTAAAAGGAGTTTCTGAGTATGGCAGAAGAGTGTACCCATCAGTGCGGCTCCTGCGGGCAGGACTGTGCCTCCCGCGACTTCCATGAGCCATGCAATCCCTATTCCAATATCAAACATGTGATCGGCGTGGTTTCCGGCAAGGGCGGCGTGGGTAAGAGCCTGGTGACCGCATCCTTGGCCGTGGCCATGCGCCGTAAGGGCCATGAGGTGGCGGTGCTGGATGCGGACATCACCGGCCCTTCCATTCCCAAGCTGTTTGGTGTCCATGAGATCGCCCAGGGAGATGACCGGGGCGTCCTGGCCAGCGAGACCAGCACCGGCATCAAAATCATGTCCCTGAATCTGCTGACCACCAACGAGACCGATCCCGTGATCTGGCGGGGACCGGTGATCGCCGGCACAGTGAAGCAGTTCTGGACGGATGTGGTCTGGGGCGATGTAGACTATATGTTTGTGGATATGCCTCCCGGAACCGGCGATGTGCCCCTGACCGTGTTCCAGACCCTGCCTGTGGAGGGCATTATTGTGGTGACCTCTCCCCAGGACCTGGTCAGCATGATTGTCACCAAGGCGGTGAAAATGGCGCAGATGATGAATATCCCCATTCTGGGCCTGATCGAGAATTACGCCTACTTCCAGTGTCCCGACTGCGGCAAGATCCACAAGATCTACGGCGAGTCCCATTTACAGGAGACGGCGGAGGCCAACGGCATTTCTGTCCTGGGCCAGCTGCCCATTGATCCTGCCATGGCCGCTGCCTGCGACGCGGGCCAGATTGAGGGCTTTGACGGCAAGGCCTTTGAGGAACCGGCGGCACTCATTGAGCGGAAGGTAGCCCGTGCCTCCCGGATTGTTGTGGCGGTGGCAGCCGAGAACGGACAGATTTTCCAGCACTTTGGCCGCTGTCCGTCCTTTGAACTGTTCACCGTGGAGGAAGGCAGGATTGTCAACCGCACCACGCTGAACTCCAATGGTACCGGCCACTCTGCCCTGGCAGACCTGCTGGCCCAGAGCCAAGTGAATGCGCTGATCTGCGGCGGCATTGGCGGAGGTGCCATCCATGCGCTGTCGGCCCAGGGGATTCAGGTGATTCCCGGCGCGTCCGGCTCCGTGGATGAGGCCATTGCCAGCCTGCTGGCCGGTCGGCCCGTGGGGGATCCCAACGCCATGTGCGACCATCACGAGCACGGCGAGGACGGTGACTGCGGTGAACACCACTGCGGCGAAGGCGGTTCCTGCTGTCACTAATTGAATTGCTGAAAAGGGG
>CAZVVH010000082.1:0-8734 GCA_964630475.1 uncultured Oscillospiraceae bacterium
ACGCCTGGCAGTCTCTGGGCATCGGCCTGATCTTCGCCTTGGTGTTCTTTGCTCCCTATATCCAGCCCCAGGACGGCAAAAGCAAGTTCCGCACCATTCTTTCCGATGTGGACAAAGGAGTTTACGTCATGCCGATGGTCAGCTGCGCAGTTGTGATTGTCGCCAACACTATGAGCGCCGGCAATGGCATCGACAACTGTGTGACCTTGCTGAGCAACACCGGCTTGCCCGCCATGCTCGTCCTTTTGTTTGTATCCGTCATCGTCACCGGCTTCGGCGGCTTCCAATCCCTGGCTGTGGTTGGGGCATTGGCCATGTCCTCCTTCGTTCCCGCCGGCCTCGGCGCTTCCGCCTGTGCCTGCGTTGCCATTTGGGCCTCCTCCGTGTTTGATACCCTCCCCACCAACAACGGTTTGGTTCTCCAGTCCAACATGGTGGGCAAGGATATGAGCGAGACCTATCCACCTATCTTTGCCTGCACCGTTGTTTTGACATTCTGCATCGCTCTTCTGGCCGGCATTCTGGCTGTAGTTGGTGTCATCCGCTGATCTGAACTGTGACATTCTTTTCAGAAACGAGGTATTAACCATGAAAAATAAGTTCCCCCTGCTGCTGTCCCCCATCAAGGTTGGAAACACCTTTTTGAAAAGTCGCCTATGTTACCCCAATGCCTCTCCGCATTTTCTTCAGGGTCCGGAGACTTTTCCCGCAGAAAGCACCTTGACCTTTTACGCAGACATAGCCAAGGCAGGTGCTGCCTATATCGACTTGAACGAATGGAGCAACCCTAGGCAGCGGCTAGAGGGCAAGTGCGACAGCATTCGTATGCAGAATTTCGACTATTCGGATCCCTCTACCTCCAATTACTTCTCCCAACTGGCTGATGATGTGCGCTACTACGGCAGCAAAATGAGCTGCATCCTGATGCCCCAGTTTCCTGCCGGATACAGTCTGAGCGGTGGCCCGGTCTTTCGTCCTACCGTCCCTGAGCCGGAAATGACGGAAATGCTTCCCAAGGAACGGATGTACGAAGTGGTGGACAACGTGGTCCAGCGGGCGCTCATGTTCAAAGAGATGGGTTATGAGATGATGATGCATCCTATGATGCATCTCAACAAGTGGAAGAACACCCGTCCCGATGAGTATGGCAGCCAAACGCCGGAAAATGCGGCCCGCCTGTCTTTGGAGATCTGCAAGGCGGTCAAAGAGGCTTGCGGTCATGATTTCCTGATCGAGCTGGGCGTATATGGAGAAATCGACTATACTTATACCACTGAATGGCTGATCGAAGTCCTGAAGGTGCTGGAACCCTATGCGGATATTGTTCAGGTCAAGGAAAAGGACGCTGCGCTGAACCACCCAACGGGCCATCATTTCCACAAGTACGATCATATGAGCGGCCCCGGTTACGGCCGAAAGATCAAAGAAGCTGGAATCAAACTGGTAGTTGCCCTCAACGGCGGCTATCAGGACCCGGCTGAGATGGAGCACTACCTGCGAGAGGGCTGCTGCGACATGTTCTCAAACAGCCGCGGTTTTATTGCCGACATCGACTTCTATGACAAAGTCTCCCGCGGGCACGAGGAGGACATCATCCCCTGTCTGTGGTGCAATAAGTGTCACGGCATGGACAAGGGTCCCTGGCTGACTTTTTGCTCGGTCAATCCTGTCATCGGAAATGCGCACAAACTTCACCGGCTGCTCCCCCCGGCAGGTGAGTCCCAAAAGGTGGCTGTGATCGGCGGAGGCCCTATCGGTATGCGGGCCGCCATCATGGCCGCCGACCGGGGGCATTGTGTCACCCTCTACGAAAAAACCGGAACACTGGGCGGTCAGCTGTTCCATGCGGATTATTTCAGCTGGAAATGGCCATTGCGGGACTATCGTGACTGGCTGATTGCCCAAGTGGGCAAGCGGGAAAATATCACCGTCCTGCTCCACACTGAGGCAACCCCAGTGATGATCAAGGCAGGCGGGTTTGACGCGGTGATCGCCGCCCCTGGCGCTACTGCCAATATTCCCAGTTCCATCAAGGGGATTGTAGATGAAAACGGTTGCCGTGTTCCTGGCATCTACACCTGTATGGAGGTCATTGGACACGAAGACATGGTGGGTAAGCACTGCATCGTGGTCGGAGGTTCCGAGGTGGGTGTAGAAACCGCTATGTATTTGTGTGAGAACGGCCACACGGTTCATGTCACCACTCGTCAGCCCGTTCTCTGTCATGACAACAACGGCCCCCACAGCCCGAGAATGGCTCACATGGATATTGGCCCTGACGGAAAGGAACACCGGGTCACAGCCTGGGACGCCTATGAAGGCCTGACCCATGTGGAAGAGGCCACCGTAACCTCGGTCACGCCCACCAGCGTGACATATGTCAAGGATGGCGAAGAAACCACCCTGACCTGTGACACCGTCATCATCTGCGGCGGAATGAACGCATGTCTGGATGAGGCAATGTCCTTTTACGGAAGCGCTGACCGCTTCTTTATCACGGGCGATGCGGAACGGGTGGGCAACCTCCAGACTGGAAATCGGAGCGCCATGGGCAAAGTAGCCCAAATTTAACGTCGCCACAGGAGTGGCATTCTCTCCTTTTTCCTACCACAGATTCACTGGCCCACATGAATGCTTTCATACAGGTCAGGGTGTACGCATTAGCTAAGCCAGGCCGCCCTCCGGACGCGGCCATAGGAAGTTTCCATGTGAAAACCAGCGGCTGAAACACTGCGCCGTAGTTTTTATGCACAGACATATGCAGACAATCCTTTTCTATTTTCTTACATCTCAGGTTAGAACTTGTATTCACAATCGCTGAACCGCGTGTGTTATTATCTTTCAATGCTATGCCCATGGTCTCGCAGCTCGGCTCAGGCCGGGAAGCTCCTTTGGCCATCCACCATCTCCAATTGTGAATACAGGTTCTGGAAAGCGGTGAGTAATTTCTGTGGAAGAACAAAAGAATACCGAGTTATTTACCAGCCTGTGGAATAGTAGCTTTGTCCGAATTCTGATCTATGCCGTGTTGTGCAATTTTACAATGAGCATTTCCAATACGGCGCTTCCCCTATATGTCATCAACGGTCTTGGCATGTCCGCCGCTGAGAGCGGCCTTCTGGGAACCGCCTTTACCATCGGAAGTGTGTTCTGCCGTTTTTTCGCCGGTTACATTTCTGACCGGTTTGGACGCAGGACAACGTTGATCCTGGGCGCGGGTATCGTAAGTCTGGCACTGCTGGCCTTGGGCTTTCAAACTACCTTATTCATGTTGCTGGTATTTAAAGTGATCCAAGGGGTCGGCCATGCGCTTAATTCCACTGCCTCAACCGCTGCGGCCTCCGAAGTGCTTCCCCGCGAAAAGATGGGGCAGGGGATTGGTTACTTCTCTCT
Organism: uncultured Oscillospiraceae bacterium; assembly: GCA_964630475.1. Classification (GTDB taxonomy): domain Bacteria; phylum Bacillota; class Clostridia; order Oscillospirales; family Oscillospiraceae; genus JAJQBJ01. Next base: position 3,394 of record CAZVVH010000082.1, read on the forward strand.
TCACTCCACCTTTACAAATGCCATCGGTCCAACCATCACCCTGGTGCTTATGGAAGTGGCTGCCTCTAGCCCCGGCGCACAGGATAACTATCTGCTGCCTCTATTGGCAGGCGGCAGTATGGGCTTGATTGCCTTGTTGATCGGCGTTTCCCTCAATTATGAAAAAAATCACAAAAAAATCAACCCTGACGAAGTGCGCAAACCCGCAGGGATCCACATGGCCGATTTTATCGAACGTCGGTCCCTGCTGCCGGCGCTGATGATCTTCTTTACCTCTTTTTCCTCCGGCGCAAGTGTGTACATGATCGTTTTCGCCAAAGATCCTACCTATGGAATTTCCGACTTGTCCATTGCCATCTACTACATCCTCAACGCCGGAGTCGCATTAGGCCTGCGATTTGTCTTGGGTGCCAAGCTGGATTCCATCCGGCCTAGAACGGTAACCATTGTCGCCATTGTCCTCAACGTGGCATCTTATTTTCTGTTGGGCCTTACCCTCAGTGAGTGGTCTTTCCTGCTATCTGCGGTTCTTATGGGAATGTATCAGGCCATGCTGACGCCCACCTTCAATGCCATGGCTCTAAAACTGGCGCCGGAAAGCCGCAGCGGCGCTGCATCGGCCACTTACTGGCTGGGATTCGATGGTGGTATGGCAGTCGGCATGCTGATATTTGGCTCCATCATCGACTGGGGCAGCTATCCCGCCGCCTTTCTGTGCGCTTCCGGATATATGACACTGTTCGGCATCATTTCCTTCTTTGTACTGCGGCAGATTCGGCCTATACGGGAAATTGAAAGTCCTACCGAATAGGAAGAGCAGCTGCAAATAAGCGGAGACGTCTTGAATGGCTCAAGGCGCCTCCACTTTTTCATCACGAGCGTAAAATGTAATACAAAAAAGTAAGAGCGGCAAAAAAGTCTACTACTCTGTAAATCCTAATTCTTTATGATTGGATTATAGATATTTCAGCTTGGTTCTTGCGTTGTTGATTGTGAATTGCCAGTCCACACCTTTCTGAGCTGCATTTCTCGTAGCAGCCCATGGCTTGAGCAAATTCCGAAGTGAAGGAAGATCTGGGATTCTATTGTTTGAAATGCACTGACAGCCTGGAGCAGATAACTTAATCTCTGTAATATCAAGCCAATTCCCGTGCCTTGGCGTTTAATGAATCTCCAGACGCTTGGCAAAATCTCGGGTATGCTGCGGCGGAAATGTTGCGTACAGAGATGCAATCCTGTGGGTGTTGAGGTTATCCATTACAAGAATAACCTTTTTTGCCGTAGGATATATTCTCACCGTGGAAAGTATCAAGGAACGGGCAGGAAGGACACGAATCATCGTAGCTCACATAAACAAAATGCTGGACTTCTATAGATACCGTTGCGAACGGTCTACCGCTACAATAAAGCCGCCTTACAAGACCTGAGCGCCCTATTCTTTTCCTGCGTCGATTAACTTTGGGCAGTCCCCAGAGACGGGGCAGATATCACACTCGGGATTTTTGGAAGTAAGAAGTAAGAGTGAATCGTGGAGAATGTAGCCTTTCGTCTCAAGGCGGAACACCGGCTTGGACAAGAAATTGATTCCAGGCCCGACAGAAATCCCTTGCTTGTGGCACATTCGGGTGCTATAATGTAGACGTCCCGCGGAGATGCGGGGGCTTTCCCGGAAAAGCAAACAGTTCCGGCGAAGGCCATAATAGGGAAGCAATCGGTGCCTTTGATGCGCTTCAGCGCAGGCCAAAGGGTAAAAGGGAAGCAGGTGTAAGTCCTGCACGATCTCGTCACTGTGATTGGGGAATGAGGAGGCGTAATGCCACTGGCTTCGGCTGGGAAGGTGCCTCTTCGTGTGGATCCATCAGCCAGGAAACCTGCCGCTTTGCTGGTACAGGAATGTCTATTCCAGATCACGAGTTCTTGGTCGTACCGCTTCAGATTCTGCCTTTGGGCAGGGTCTATTGGTGTTGCCTTTTACTCGCCGGTAAAAGGCAATTTTTTTGCCCACCGGCGGAGGAACCCCATCCCTGTGCCTCCTGTTTGATAGAAGTCAAAATCAAAAGAATTGGAGGACAAAAAGATGAAGAAACTGTTTGCTTGTATGCTGGCTCTGGCCATGCTGACCGCCGCTCTGACCGGCTGCTCCGGCTCCGGTGAGAAGACCCCCGGGGAGACGCCTGCGGAAACCCCGGCTGTGGAGACCCCTGCGGAGACCCCCGCAGAAACCCCGGCTGAAACTCCCGCCGAGCCCCCTGCGGAGACCCCTGCTGAGGAAGAGGACGAGGAGAACTATGACACCGGCGATGCCTCTCTGGACGACCCCCGGAACCAGGACGAGATTGGTGAGACCGAGCTGCTGGTGGTCAGCTTCGGCACCAGCTATAACGATTCCCGCCGGCTGACCATCGGGGCTATTGAAAGCGCCATCGCCGAGAGCTTCCCGGACTGGAGTGTCCGCCGGGGCTTCACCAGCCAGATCATTATCGACCATGTGAAGAGCCGTGACAACGTGGCTATTGACAATGTGGGAGAGGCCCTGGACCGTGCGGTGGACAACGGCGTCAAGACCCTGGTTGTCCAGCCCACCCATCTGATGAATGGCCTGGAGTACACCGATCTGGTCAATGAGCTGGGTACATATTCCGACGCCTTTGAGGCGGTGGCCGTGGGCGAACCCCTGCTGACCAGCGACGACGACTTTACCAGAGTTGCCCAGGCCATGGTGGATGCTACCGCCGAATATGACGACGGCGAGACCGCCATCTGCTTCATGGGTCATGGTACCGAGGCGGAGTCCAATCAGGTCTATGCCAAGATGCAGCAGGTTTTGACCGACATGGGCTATACCAACTACTATGTTGGCACTGTGGAGTCCACGCCCACTGTGGAGGATGTTCTGGCCGCTGTGGATGCCGGCGAATACACCAAGGTGGTCTTGGAGCCTATGATGATCGTGGCCGGTGACCATGCCAACAACGATATGGCCGGCGAGGATGAGGACAGCTGGAAAACCACCTTCGAAGCCGCTGGTTATGAAGTGACCTGCCTGGTTCGGGGCCTGGGCGAGCTGCCTGAGATTCAGCAGCTGCTTGTTGAGCATGCGCAGGCCGCCATTGACTCCCTGTCAAAGTAAGGTCGGAAAGCTAATGGAGCGGTCAGGGTGCATGCCGGATCGCTCCTGTTTTTAAGGAGAATAAGTATATGAAGAAAGTTCAACAGACTGCGGCCCTGCTGCTGGCTGTGACACTGTCCCTGGGGCTTTTGGGCGGCTGCGGCGGAGAGAACGCCGCCCCTGCTGAGACCACCCCTGCGGTCAGTGAGACCCCTGTCTCCACGGAACCCCCCGCTGCTGAGACTCCAGGCAGCCAGGTGGCCACTGCCAGCGACATGGCGGAGCCAGTGGAGATTGTCACCGAGGGCATGGAGCCTGTCTATGGCAGCGACCTGAAGGACGGCGCCTATGAGGTGACGGTGGACTGCAGCTCATCCATGTTCAGCATCGTGTCCTGCCAGCTGACTGTGGAAGAGGGGGAAATGACCGCCGAAATGACCATGGGCGGCACCGGCTATCTGTATGTGTACCCGGGCACCGCCCAGGAGGCAGCCGCCGCCGGCCAGGAGGATTACATCCCCTTCACTGAGAACGCCGATGGCACCCATTCCTTTACCATTCCCGTGGCCGCCTTGGATGCGGCCACCGACTGCGCCGCTTACAGCAAGAAGAAGGAGCTTTGGTATGACCGCACCCTGGTGTTCCGGGCGGACTCCCTGCCCGCTGAGGCCTTTGCAGAGGGGATTATCACCGATCCTGCCAGTCTGAATCTGGCTGACGGCGTCTATACCGTGGAGGTGTCCCTGGAGGGCGGCTCCGGCCGGGCGTCTGTGGAATCCCCCGCAAAGCTGACGGTGGAGGGCGGCGTCTTTACCGCAGAGCTGATTTGGGGCAGCTCCAACTACGACTACATGAAGGTGAACGAGGAGCAGTATTTCCCGGTGAATGACGAGGGCAATTCCGTCTTTGAGATTCCCGTTACGGGTTTTGATCACAAGATGCCAGTGCTGGCGGACACCACTGCCATGAGCCAGCCCTATGAGATCGAATACACCCTGTATTTTGACTCCGCGACAATTCAGTCCCAGGGATGATGGAAAAGAAATTTCTGCTGCTGACCGCAGGGCTGCTGGCGGCGGCAGCCCTGTCTGCCTGTGGTGGGACAACGGCTCCCGAGGAGACGGTTCCGGCCTCCCAGCCGGTGGAGACCCAGCCCGCTGCGGATTGGGCATCCATGGAGCCAACGGGCAGCATGGAGCTTCTCTATGCGGACCAGTTTTCCGTGGACTACTATGAGGATGGCTGCGCTCTGGTGACCATTGAAGGCGGGGACCGTTTTCTGGCCCTGCCCCAGGGGCAGACAGCTCCAGAGGGCCTGGACGGGGATATTGCGGTGCTGGAGGTGCCTCTGAGTGACATCTATGTGGCCTCCTCCTCAGCCATGGATCTGTTCCTCCAAATCGGGGCACTGGACCATGTGGCGATGACCGGCACCTCAGCGGAGGGCTGGAGCATCCCTGAGATCGGCCAGGCGGTGGAAACGGGGGAGATCCTATACGGAGGCAAGTACAGCGCCCCGGACTATGAGCTGATTCTGAGCCGGGGCTGTTCTCTGGCGATAGAGAACACTATGATCTACCACAGTCCGGAGGTCAAGGAACAGCTGGAAGATCTGGGCATCCCTGTGCTGGTGGAGCGGTCCAGCTACGAATCTCACCCCCTGGGGCGGATGGAGTGGATGAAGCTCTACGGCCTGCTGACCGGCAAATCGGAGGAAGCGGAGCAATTCGTGGCGGAGCAGCTGGAACAGCTGGAGGGGGTTCTGGTTGAGGAGCCAACGGGAAAGACCGTGGCCTTCTTCTATCTCAGCGCCAATGGCTACGCCAATATCCGCAAGCCCGGGGACTATGTCTCCAAAATGATCGAGCTGGCCGGCGGCAGCTATATCTTCACAGAGCTGGAGGTCGAGGACAATGCCCTGTCCACCATGAATATGCAGATGGAGCGCTTTTACGCCGGGGCCAGGGACGCGGACTATCTGATCTATAACAGCACGGTGGATGGGGAATTGCAGACATTGGATCAACTGCTGGAAAAGAGCGAGCTGCTGGCAGAGTTCAAGGCGGTGCAGGCGGGGAACGTCTGGTGTACCAACCAGAACATGTTTCAGCAGACCTCCGGAGCCTGCGGTATGATTCTGGATTTCCACGCCATCATCTCCGGAGAGGCGGATGAGCTGGATCAGCTGACCTATCTGCACCGGCTGCGCTGAGAGAAAAAGAGAGGGGCGCA